>JBAYNQ010000073.1:0-6252 GCA_041678705.1 Candidatus Omnitrophota bacterium | reverse complement strand
TTATGGCCTTACCTTATTATGATATTCTATTCTGCAATTTGCCCACTCCTTCTATGCGGACCTCGACTGAGTCCCCTCTTTGCATAGGCCCGACTCCCGGCGGCGTTCCGGTAGACACGACATCTCCCGGCAACAGCGTCATAATTCTTGAAATAAACGAAATGATATATTCTAGAGAAAAAATAAAATTTTTAGTAGAAGAGTCCTGCTTTAATTTCCCGTTTAAATAAAGTTGCACTTTCATATCTGAAGAAAAAGCGTTTGTTTCCACCCACGGACCCAAAGGTGCAAATCCGTCAAACGACTTAGCTCTTGTCCATTGCCCATCTCGGACCTGCAAGTCTCTGGCAGTAATATCGTTGAGACAGGTGTAACCAAGTATATACTTGAGGCTCGTGGACTCACTTATATTTCTGGCCTTTTTTTTGATCACGACTGCTAATTCTGCCTCATAGTCAAGCCGCTTGACTCCTTTTGGGTAAACGACCCTAGCTTTGGGATTATTAAGCGCTGTCGCAGGCTTTAAGAATATTACCGGCTCTTTTGGAACTTTCATCCCTAACTCTCTAGCATGATCCTTATAATTAAGCCCTACCAGTATAATTTTACTCGGATTAGCGGGCGCCAGCAGCTTACACTCACTAAGTTTAATTATTCTGCCGGTAAATCTTGTACACATATAGGGCAGGCCTTCCATAATTTTAACTCTTTCACCCTCAACTGCACCCCAAGTTTCCTTATTCTTATACAAAAACTTTACTATTTTCACTTCGCATCCCTCAAAGATTCCAATAAAGAAAGAAAATCTGGAAATGATTTTTTTATACAGGATACATCATCAATATAGCAATTATCTAAAACTGTTCCCAGAATAATCGCGCTCATCGCGGTCCTGTGATCGCCGAAGCTTTTCAAATCCATTTTCTTGTTGCAGTGAAATCCTCCTTCTACACAAATAGCATCTTCCGGAGTTGCCGTAATCTTGACACCTACCTGATGCAAATTATACAGGATAGATTCAATTCTATCAGTTTCCTTGACCTTAAGTTCACTTAGGCCTTTTATCAGCATCTTGCCACTGGCTGCGGCGGCGGCTACACACAGTATAGGAATCTCATCTATCATCAAAGGCACCTCACCGGAAGAAACGGTAACCCCTGAAAGATTCGAGCTCTTTACTGTTAAGTTACCCCGGGGCTCTCTATCTTCTCCGGATTCTAAAATAATCTCTTCAATATTGGCTCCCATCCTTTTTAAAACATTTAATAACCCCAACCGGGTAGGATTAAGATTAATATCCTTAAGTATAATTTCAGAATCCTTCAGTAACAAACCCAAAACAATAAAGAAAGCCGCAGAAGAAAAATCTGAAGGAATGGATAACTCTCCCGGCGACACCAGCTTAGAAGCCGGATAACAAACAATCTCCCTTGCTCCCGTCGCTTTCTTTTCCTTTACCTTTTCTTTTACTTCCACCTTTGCCTTGAACAGCCTCAGCATCCTCTCAGTGTGGTCACGGCAAGGATAAGGCTCACTTATCGTAGTTGGCCCATCAGCATATAATGCCGCCAGCATAATGGCTGATTTAACCTGCGCGCTTGCCACCGGAAGCCTATATTCAACACCCTTAAGTTTGTTTTTCACTGGAAGTATAGACAGCGGTGGATAGGAATCACCGGCAAAGCCCGGCTTAAAACCTTCCTTAGCAGATCCGGTTATCCTTGCTCCCATTTTTTTTAATGGCTCTGTTACCCTTGCCATAGGCCGCCGCCTTAAAGAAACAGACCCGTCTAACACCGTTGAGAACCTCTGGGCAGACAGCAACCCGCTTAAAACTCGTATTGTAGTCCCAGACTCATCGGCATAAAGCTTAACCGGATTGTTTAAAGGAAAGTATAGGCCCTTCCCCTCTACCGCCAACGAGTCAGGGTCGCGGTAGATCTTAGCTCCCAGCCTCATAAGACAATCCATCGTGGCATTTGTATCATTGCAGCTAAGAAAATTTTTTATTTTGGTAGTGCCTTCGCACACCGAAGAAAGGATTAGCGCCCGGTGAGATATAGACTTGTCTGCCGGAATATTAATGGTTCCAACGGCGCTTCTTAAAGGCTCTATCTTGTGGCTCATAAATTATATATTAGCATAGTTTTTTTTAAACCTCAAATGTGTTCTCTGATGAAAGCATCGAACCTTTCCGGCACAGGGGCGGAAAACTCAACAAACTCCTTACTGCGGGGATGGAAAAACCCCAAGGTTTTAGCATGAAGCAATAATTCTTTGCTGGAGTCCTTAATTCCATATTTTTTGTCTCCGACTATAGGATAACCCATAAATTTAAGATGGACTCTCAACTGATGCATCCTTCCGGTAGCCGGCCGAAGAAGAAGGTAGGCGGCGCTCTTGAGCCTGCGCAAAACCTCGACTTTAGTATATGCCTTTTTTGAGCCCAAAAAGCTCACCTTCATCTTGAGCCGATTTTTAGAATCCCGGATTAAGGGTAAATCTATATTGAACTTATCTTTTTCAATTTGACCCCAAACACAAGCAACATATTCTTTTTTTACTTTTCGGCTCTTAAACTGTTCTACGAGGCTATTGTGACTGTAATCATTTTTTGCTAAAACCATTACTCCGCTGGTTTCTTTATCTAACCTGTGGACAACTCCCGGCCGCAACGAGCCCCGGCAGCTAAGTTGTTTTTTTAAGTACAGCAGGGCATTTACTAATGTTTTGTAATAATGCTCTTGAGGAGGATGAACTACAAGCCCAGAAGGCTTAAACAACACTATGACATCTTCATCCTCGTAGAGGATATCAATTTTTCTTTTAAACGGCTTAAGCTGGTTTGTTTCTTGCGGGAATATGACCTCTATCCGTTGTCCGGGCTTTAAGGCAAAACTTGGTTTTCTTTTTATGCCATCAACCGTAACGCCCTCACCCAAGATAATCACATTGATCTTAGACCGAGAAATATCCTCCAGATTCTTGGTCAAAAATTTATCCAGACGCATACCTTGAGAATCTGCCGTGACTGTTAGCTCTTTCTTCATTGTATTTACCTCTAGATAACGCCTTCAAGGCAGTTTCTAACTTTTGTAATGGCTTTGGCTAAAACACGAGATCAATTATTTGGGAGGCCGGCCGAAGGTTTTTTAAGAGAGTGTATAAAAAGCAAAATTGCACCACAAGTAATACAGGCGTCGGATATATTAAAAACCGGCCAAATCCTAAAATCAATATAGTCAACCACAAAACCCAGGAATACTCTATCCCAAAGGTTAGAGAACGCGCCACCCAATATTAAACCACAAGATACAGAAGTGAGCCAATTGCATCTTATTTCTTTTTTCACCATGAACATAAAAAGAACGACAAAAACTATACCAACATAAATCAACAGATTGTTTCTTCCGTTAAGTATCCCGAAAGCTG
Source organism: Candidatus Omnitrophota bacterium (assembly GCA_041678705.1). Classification (GTDB taxonomy): domain Bacteria; phylum Omnitrophota; class Gorgyraeia; order Duberdicusellales; family 4484-171; genus JAQUWY01. The sequence continues at coordinate 2,820 of JBAYNQ010000073.1, read as the reverse complement.
CGCCTTTATTGAAAACTACGGTAATATGAAATATTTTATTAATAACAGGAAAAGACTGGTATGAAAAATGATTACGCAGGTAACTCTTGATAAAAAAATCAGCTAAAAATACACCTGAAGCAACAAGCCAGACTACCCCATACACTATCGCTTATCCTCTTGCTCCCGTTGTTCCTGGCACTTTTTGGTATATTTGGCATAAGGAATGGCACTAAGGCGGGTTTTAGCAATCGGCTTGCCTGACATCTGGCAAATTCCATAGCTGCCATCTTCAATCCTCTTCAAAGCTTCGTCTATCTCCATAATGGTCCTACGCTCACTAGAAACGATGCCTAGGTTAAAATCTCTCTCGTAATTATCGGTAGCAACATCAGCCATATGCAGGCCATAGCCGGAGAAGTCTCCTGAAACGTCTTTCTGGGTCTTCATGAGAGTGTCTTCGGATATATCTTTCATCTGATGCATAATGTCATCTTTCAAATCAAGCAATTTTTCTTTATACTTTTCAAGTTCTTTTTTTGTAAATCGCCGCTTACCCTGCTTCTTAGAAGATTTTTTCATTTTTATCCTCCTTTAAGGCCTCAACGCATCTGGAACATATCTCTGGAAACTGGCTGTTCTCGCCCACAGTTTTCGACCTGTTCCAGCAACGCAAACACTTATTGCCTTCAGCTCTCTCAACGCTGATATTGGCTGTGCCTTTTTCTATCGCGACTGAAGACACAATAAATACTTCTTTTAACACCTCTTTACAGGAATCAAAAAATTCGTAATCTCCGGCCGGAAGGTGTAAACAGACACAAGCCTCTAAGGAACTACCAATAAGGCCGCTTTCTCTTTTTTTCTCTATTTCCTTAAGAACATTGCTGCGCAAAGATAAGATCTTTTCCCATTTCTTAATCAGGCTTTCATCCAGTAAGCCAGAAAAAAAAGCATCATCGAAACGAGTAATAAAAATTGATTTTTCTTTGTTCTCGGCATTCACCCAATTCGCGTAAGCTTCTTCAGCCGTAAAGGCCAATACCGGAGCTATCAATTTGAGCAAAATGCTTAAAATATAATAAAGAACGGATTGCCCACTGCGTCGAGATAAGGAATTTTGTGGACAAGTATATAGTCTATCCTTGAGGATGTCAAGATAAAAAGAGCTTAGGTCTAAGTTGCAGAAAGAAAAAAGTTTCTGGCAAACTTTATAAAAGCTGCATTCTTCGTATAAAACAGTTACTTCCTGATAAAGTTGTGCAGTTTTAGCCAGCATAAATCTGTCAACTTCCATTAAGTTATCAACGGCAATGGAAGTTTCAGAAGGTATGAAATCATCTATATTGCCTAATATGAATCTTATGGTATTACGCATCTTGCGATACATGTCCACTAACTGCTTTATTATATCTTCCGAAATCTTAATATCTTCCCGGTAATCTGTGTAGGCAGCCCAAAAACGCAGAATTTCGGCCCCGTGTTTTCTGATGATGTCTTGGGGCGAAATCACATTCCCCAGGGATTTAGACATTTTTCTTCCCTCTCCGTCAACAACAAATCCGTGAGTTAATATAGCTTTAAAAGGAGCGCATTTTTCTTTGGCCATGGAAAGGGTAAGCGATGTCTGGAACCACCCCCTATGTTGATCGCTGCCTTCTAAATATAGATCTGATGGGAACTTAAGCTGAGAATTATTTTCTACTACCGTGAAAAAACTCGCGCCTGACTCAAACCAGACATCAAGTATATCAAATTCTTTAGAAAAGGAATCCTTACCGCAGGAAGGACACTTAAGCCCTTCCGGGACAAACTCATTCACATCGCTAATAAACCAGGAATCTGAGCCTTTTTCCTTAAAAACCTTGGCCACTCTGGCTATCACCTCTTTATCAAGCGTAACTTCAGCGCAATAATCGCACCTTAGCGCCGGTATTGGTACGCCCCATATACGTTGACGTGAAAGGCACCAATCCGGTTTAGTCTCCAGCATTCCTTTCATCCTCTCCCGGCCGGAAGACGGAACCCATTTTACAGAAGCTGTTTCGCTAAGCATTTTTTCACGCAATTTTTTGTGATTAACATTTAAAAACCACTGGAACGTAGCTCGAAAAATAATCGGCTTCTTGCAGCGCCAACAATGCGGATAAGAATGAGTTATTTTTTCATGTTTAGCCAAGGCTCCTTTTTCGCGTAATTTATCCAGGACTAAATCCCCAGCTTCTTTGATATTTTTGCCTTTAAATTCCTCCGGTTCCTCAAAAACACCCTTATCGTTCACCGGCATTATGATATCCAGACTATATTTCTTAGTTAAAGAAAAATCCTCCTCTCCGTGACCCGGAGCAATATGAACACAACCGGAACCCTCCTCTTTAGAAACAAAATCTGCAAGCACCACCGGAGACTTCCTGTCTATAAAGGGGTGCTTAAGATCAACCCCTTCTAGCTGGCTTCCTTTGAATTTTAATCTCGGCTCAAACTTCACATTGAGTTTCTCCTGAAGCCTAGGTAGAAGATCTTCTGCTAAAAGCATGTAACGCTTATCCCATTCTACTAAAACATATTCTAAGTCCGGATGCAGGGCTACCGCAACATTAGAAACAAGGGTCCAAGGGGTTGTTGTCCAAACAATAAAATAAGCCTTAGCAATACCTTTAAGCCCTGTTATGTTTTTTGAATCCTCTACCTTAAAAAATACATAAGTAGAATCCGATTGCTTATCCGCATATTCAACCTCAGCCTCAGCCAAAGCAGTTTCGCAGCTTGCGCACCAGTTAACCGGACGCCTGCCTCTGTAGATGTAGCCTTCTTCCACTAACAGCCCCAACAACTCCATAA
>JBAYNQ010000072.1:0-6383 GCA_041678705.1 Candidatus Omnitrophota bacterium | reverse complement strand
GGAACCTGGTAAGTAGCCCCTCAAATACGCCTTGGTTTAACCGACATCCTTGGCCTGACATTATCTAAAGCAGCATAAAAAACCTTAATCGGGTCTTCTTTAAGCTTTTCCTGCACAATATCAAAGGCACTGTAGATTATCTTCTGGGCAACGCTTTTTTTACCGCTGGTCATGATAATATTAACAAAATTTCCGATTACCGGAGAGTTGTATTTAGGGTCAGGATTTATTTTTCTTTTTGGTGCCCTTCTTCTTCTCACTTTCTGTCCTCCTCTTCTATCGGATTACGCCTTAGGCCGTTTAGCTCCGTATTTGGAACGTGAACGCTTACGGTTTTGCACGCCCTGACAATCGAGAGTGCCTCTTACTATATGATATCTGACTCCCGGCAAGTCCTTTACTCTTCCGCCACGCACAAGGGTTATTGAATGTTCCTGTAAATTATGGCCTTCGCCTGGAATATAAGCCGTGACTTCTTCGCCGTTGGTAAGCCTTACTCTAGCAATTTTTCTCAAAGCTGAATTCGGTTTCTTCGGAGTCATAGTCTTGACTTGAATACACACCCCTCGTCTTTGAGGGCAGCCCTTGAGTGCTGGCGATTTACCTTTTCTCTTCTTAATAATCCTGGGTTTCCGTATTAACTGACCTACTGTTGGCATTTTTCCACCTCAACTTCTCTATATCGTTTTAATCCCGTCCCTGCCGGTATAAGATGCCCCACAATAACATTTTCCTTAAGCCCCTGAAGATGGTCTACTTTACCGGCAATCGCCGCATCAGCCAGGATTCTGGTAGTCTCCTGGAAACTGGCTGCCGATATAAAGCTCTTAGTACTGAGTGATGCTTTTGTAATACCTAAAAGAAAAGGAGAAGCGGTTGCTGGCTTGCCGTTTTTCTTTATTACCTTTTCGTTTTCTTTGCGGAAATCCCATTTATCAACAGCTTCGCCCGGTAAGAATTCACTGTCTCCAGCATCTACAATTTTTACCTTTTTCAACATCTCGCGAATGATTACCTCTATGTGCTTGTCATTTATCCTTACTCCCTGAAGACGATAGATCTCCTGGATTTCGTTCACCAGATGTTCCTGCAAAACTTTATCACCACAAACCCTTAATATGTCTTGCAAGACTATCGGCCCTTCAGTAAGCTGCTGGCCAGCCACAACCTGATCGCCCCTGTAAACAATAGGATGCGCGCCAGCTGGGATAAGATATTCTCTCTGCATCCCGGTAGGGCTGCGAACAATAACATTACGTTCGCCACCGCTTTCGGCAAATTCTATGAACCCGTCTATTTCACTGATAACAGCCGGATTTTTTGGCCGCCGAGCCTCAAATAACTCAGCCACCCTTGGCAAACCACCGGTAATATCTCTTGTTTTCGCGACTAAGCGTGGAGTCTTGGCAATTACATCTCCCGGCTCAACGGTTGCACCTTCCTCAAGCATAATATGGGCACCTGTAGGCAGCGGGTAGATACCTAAAACCTCTTCCTTATCAGAAAGTATCAAGATCTGAGGATGATAATCACCCTTAAATTCTACAACCACCCTCTCTTTCCTGCCGGTAACCAGGTTCATCTCTTCTTGTATAGTTATCTTGTCGATAATATCTTCATATTTCATTTTGCCGCCCACTTCAGCTAAAATAGGCGAAGAGTAAGGATCCCAACGGACAAAAACTTTATCCTTTTCTGCTTCTCCCTGATCGGCAACAACCATGGTGGCGCCTTGAGGAACCGGGTTTCTCTGCAATTCCATACCCCTTTCATCATTAATGCTAACCATACCATTGCGGTTAAGAACAATAAAATTTTTTCCCTTAGGAACAACTTTTAAACCGTGATACCGGATGGTACCTTTTTCTCGTGCTTTAATGAAAGCTCTCTCAGCAACTCTTGAAGCAGTACCTCCAATATGAAAGGTTCTCATTGTAAGCTGTGTTCCGGGCTCTCCTATAGACTGGGCCGCTATAACGCCTACGGCTTCGCCGATCTCGACAAGTTTGCGTGAAGCGAGATTTTTACCATAACATTTAATGCAAACCCCTCTCTCGGATTCACAAGTTAATACGCTTCTGATCCTTATTTTTTCAAGGCCTAAGCGTTCTATTTTATCGGCTTTTTCATCGGTAATTTCCTCTCCGGCCTTGACAATCAGTTCGTCACTGACTACATCTACGATATTATCTAAGCCCACGCGGCCCACAATTCTTTCTTTCAAAGAGACTACTACATCTTCACCTTCAACTATCTCAGAAACAGTTATCCCGTTAACTGTCCCGCAGTCTTCCTCGATTATAATAACTTCTTGCGCGACATCCACCAAGCGACGGGTAAGATACCCGGCGTCAGCAGTTTTAAGCGCTGTATCAGCTAAACCTTTACGGGCGCCATGAGTAGAGTTAAAAAATTCAATAACCGTAAGCCCCTCTTTAAAGTTAGAGGTAATCGGTATTTCGATAATTTCACCTGAAGGCTTTGCCATTAACCCTCTCATTCCGGCAAGCTGCCTAACCTGAAGTTTAGAACCCCGGGCGCCAGAGTCAGCCATCATAAAAATAGGGTTATGCTTATCCATGTTTTTAAATACCAGCTCTGACACTTTGTCAGTAGTTCTGGTCCAGACATCAATGATTTTATTATGGCGCTCGCGCTCAGTTATGATACCCTTTTTATATTGGTCTTCTACTTTTGCTAATTCTCCGTTTGCTTCATCGATGCAATCCTGCTTTTTCTCCGGTATCTCTAAATCATCCATGGCGATGCTTATACCGCCTAAGGTGGCATATTCAAACCCTAAATCTTTTATATTATCCAATAGGCTGATAACCTCACTATGGCCAAACCTTTTGTAACAATCGCTTATTATCTCTGAAACCTTCTTTTTATCGAGACATTCATTTACAAAGCCAAAACCTTCAGGAAGGATGCGATTGAATATAACCCTACCAACAGTAGTTTCGATTATTTTACTTTTATCATCTTCTTTGATGCGAAGCTTTATTTTCGCGTGCAGTTGGACCTCTTCATCCTGGTAGGCGGTTATGACTTCCTCAATATTTGAAAAAGTTATACCTTCACCAGCAGCCTTATCTTTATCAAGCGTAAGGTAGCGGCAGCCAACTATCATATCCTGGCTAGGCGCGATAACCGGGCGTCCATCAGAAGGAGAAAAAATGTTATTCACCGACAACATTATAATCCGCGCTTCTGACTGGGCTTCCAAAGACAAAGGTAAATGCACCGCCATCTGGTCGCCGTCAAAATCAGCGTTGAATGCCGCGCAAACCAAAGGATGCAGTTTTATGGCTTTGCCTTCCACTAAAACCGGATAAAAAGCCTGTATGCTTAATCTATGTAAGGTAGGAGCACGGTTTAACAAAACAGGATGGCCTTCTATTACGCCTTCAAGAATATCCCAGACCTCGACTCTGGCTCTCTCCACCATTCGACGGGCACCTTTTATAGTGTGAACAAAACCTTTTTCTCTTAATTTTTTTATAATAAAGGGATTAACCAACTCCAGGGCCATCTGTTTAGGAATACCGCATTGATGCAGCTTAAGCTCCGGGCCCACCACGATAACACTTCTTCCGGAATAATCCACGCGTTTTCCTAAAAGATTCTGCCTGAAACGGCCTTGTTTTCCTTTAAGCATATCGGATAAACTTTTAAGCGGCCTATTTTGAGGCCCCATTACCGGCCGGCCATGGCGGCCATTCTCCAAAACAGCGTCAACCGCTTCCTGAAGCATCCTCTTTTCATTGCGAATGATTATGTCGGGAGCCCCCAAGGAAATTAGCTTTTTCAAACGGTTGTTTCTGTTAATCACCCTGCGGTAAAGGTCATTTAAATCAGAAGACGCGAAGCGTCCGCCTTCTAGCGGCACTAAAGGGCGTAAATCTGGCGGAATAACCGGGAGATAGTCTAATACCAGCCATTCGGGTTTATTACCGGAACGGCGCAGGTCCTCGACAATCTTAAGCCTTTTAAGCAGCCTTTTGTTTACTCCGACTTTCCCTTTATCAATAGCTTTACGAACCGCCTTACTTAATTTGCTCAGGTCGATTTCCTTAAGGAGTTCCTTTATTGCCTCAGCGCCTATGCCAACTTTAAATTCGTTTTTGTATTGCTCCAGCCCTTTGCGGTATTCGGCTTCGTTAAGAAGCTGCATTTTTTTAAAACCGGACGTCCCGGGGTCAAGAACAATATATTCTTCATAATAGATAATTTTCTCAAGCTGTTTTATGCTCAAATCAAGAATGGCTCCGATGCGGGAAGGAAGTACTTTAAAAAACCATATATGCGTAACCGGGGCAGCCAAATCGATAATGCCCATTCTCTGGCGGCGAACCGAAGAGTGCAGAACTTCAACTCCACAACGATCACACTTTGTTCCTTTGAATTTTATACCTTTTAGCTTGCCGCAATGACATTCCCAGTCTTTAGCCGGGCCAAAGATTCTCTCACAAAAAAGCCCGTCTTTTTCAGGTTTAAGGGTCCTATAATTAAGAGTCTCTGCTTTTTTCACTTCACCCGAGGACCAGCTCTTGATAACTTCCGGCGAAGCAAGCTTGATGGTTATACGGTCAAAAAAAGCAACATCATCTATCATTTGCTCTCCTTTTCTGCCCTTACATCAAGGCAAAGTCCCTGTAACTCTTTTACTAAAACATTAAAAGATTCCGGAACCGAGGGCCTAAATTTTTGTTCCCCTCTGACAATCGCTTCAAAAATTCTTGTCCGTCCCTCAACGTCATCGCTTTTAACGGTAAGCATTTCCTGCAAAGCAAAGGCAGCGCCGTAAGCTTCGAGCGCCCAGACTTCCATTTCTCCAAAACGCTGACCGCCAAATTGAGCCTTGCCACCCAAAGGCTGTTGAGTTATCAAAGAGTATGGCCCGATGGCGCGAGCATGCATTTTATCTTCTACCATATGCACAAGTTTCATTATATACATATAACCGACGCCGGCTTGTTGTTCAAAAGACCTTCCGGTATATCCGTCATAAACGGTCACTTTACCACCTTCGGGAAGGTTAGCTTCACGCAAAAGTTTTTTCAAATCCTCTTCTTTTGCTCCGTCAAAAACAGGAGAAGCTATGCGCATACCGAGTTTTTTAGCCGCCCAGCCAAGATGCATCTCCAGAAGCTGTCCGACATTCATTCGGGAAGGAACTCCTAAAGGATTAAGCAACAGATCCACTGGGGTTCCGTCTTCTAAAAACGGCATATCCTCCTGGGGTAAAACTTTGGAAATTACCCCCTTGTTCCCATGCCGTCCGGAAAGTTTATCTCCGGCAGATATTTTTCTTTTCATGGCGACGAAAACAACCACACGCTTTAGGACTCCTGCCGGCAGCTCGTCACCTTTTTTTATTTTAGCAATTTCTAATTCACGCTCTATGGCCAGCTCGCTCAGCCTTTCATCATAAATATTCAAAATAGCTCTGGCTTCTTCGTTATCTTCACAATCAGATAGCTTGACTTTACTTTCACTTTTTCCTAAAACCGCGGCCAAGCGGCGGATTTTCTCGCGTTCCAGGATTTCCTTTTCTTCTTCATAATATCTTTCAATTTCTTTGGTTCTTTTAAGTTCTTCGGTTTTTTCTTTTTTGGAACGGCGCCCTTTGTCTTTTCTCTGGAAAACCTCCACATTCGTTACCACACCGTTAACTCCCGGAGGAACACGCAAGGAAGTATCTTTAACATCAGCAGCCTTTTCTCCAAATATAGCCCTCAAGAGCCTTTCTTCCGGAGAAAGTTCCTTTTCGGTTTTAGGAGTAACCCTTCCCACCAGAATATCGTCGGGTATGACTTCAGCCCCCACCCGAATTACCCCGCTCTCATCAAGATTGCTCAGGGCCTCTTCTCCTACATTGGGTATATCTCGGGTAACATCTTCGTTCCCCAGACGGGTTTCTCTGGCTTCAACCTCAAACTTTTCAATATGCAAAGACGTTAGTATGTCATCCCTCACAAGCCTTTCGTTTATTATAATCGCATCTTCAAAGTTATAGCCTCTCCAAGGCAAAAATGCCACAAGGATGTTTGTGCCCAACGACAACTCTCCACCCTGGGTGGCCATGCCATCGGCTAATATAGTTCCTTTCTTAATGTCATCACCTTTTCTAACCAGAGGCCTCTGGTTAACGGCAGTGTCAGCATTAGAACGGATAAATTTTTTAAGAGAATAAACAAAATTATCTACCTTCACTGAAGCAGCGTCCACCTCGGAAACCTTTCCGGTTTCTTTAGCGATCACCATAACTCCCGCATCCCGGGCAACTTTCTCCTCAATGCCGGTTCCTACAAGCGGAGACTCGGGAAACATCAAAGGAACAGCCTGCCTCTGCATATTCGAACCCATAAGCGCACGGT
>JBAYNQ010000071.1:0-6442 GCA_041678705.1 Candidatus Omnitrophota bacterium | reverse complement strand
CTTACGCTTACGTTTAGAACCTCATCAAAAGCGTGGATTTTCTTCTGAATCACTCTTTCGTTTATACGCTTACCCGCTCCAATAGCTTCATCCCTGCCCGTCTCTAATAAAACCGCCGAGAATTCCTCTCCTCCGAATCTGGCAAGAAAATCTATCTCACGGGTACTTTCTTTAATGACGGCGGCCACTTCCCTTAAAACAACATCTCCCACTAAATGCCCATAGGTATCATTGACTTTTTTAAAGTTATCGATATCAATCATCAAAAAAGCTAGGTTCAGGCTGAATCGTTTTGCCCGCTGGAATTCTTCGGTGAACCGATGCATAAAATATCTACGGTTATAGATCCCTGTCAACGAATCATGTATTGAAAGCTCCTGAAGCTTACGGTAGAGATCTATTCTTTCAAGGCACAAGATGAACAGTTTTATAAAGTAAGGCAAATATTCTACAACTTCCTGAGAGCTGACTTTAACAGATATATAATCTTCCCTGAAAGCTTTGAGCTTAAAGGTAAGCCAGCCTTTTCTTCGGGAAAGACTACAGAACTCCACGCTTTCAATACCGTTTAAATATTTCATTTCTCCCATAAATACCCTGGCAAGCTCTTCTTTATCCAAATAAGGAGTTATCTTTCTCGTGATATCGTAAAATGAAAAACGTTCCGACAATATGTTTTCCCACTTTTTAACTTCAGCATTTATATCTACACCTCTTTTTTCCAAAATCCTGACCCTTTCTGCTAAGGTCAGTTCTTTGCCTTTTTCTTTCCGGCGAAATGCTTCAAGTAGAAAGAATTCATTAAGCAAAAACCCAGCAAACAGCACAAGGCCGGTGATCAAGAAAAACATATTCTGTTTTTACCTTCCTTTTTAGCTTTATAAAGCCTGGAGTCTGCTGCCTTAACCAGGCTCAAAGCGTCTTTACCGCTATCAGGGTATATAGCTAGCCCTTGGGATACTGCAAAACGTACGGTATTTCTACGAAAACTCAAATCCGCTTTCTTTACTTCCTGGAGAATTTGCTCGGCGATACCAATAAGGGCTTGCAGGCTGCAACCAGGATACAAAACTACGAATTCTTCGCCTCCAAAACGGCCGCAAATCATACCTGGAATCCTAGCCAATCCCGCCAATATTTTTGAAATCTTAATAATAACTTTATCGCCGACAACATGCCCATAGGTATCATTTATCTTTTTAAAATCATCTATATCAGCCATTATAACCCCACAGGTTCCACCTGCACCTATACGTTTAATCTCCTGATTGAGCCGGTCAAAAAAATAATCCTTAAGATAAAGCCCGGTTAAAGAATCTCTGATTGCCAATTCCCTGGCTCTTTCAAAAAGCCTTCCCCTTTCAAGCACTACAGCCGCTAGCTCACAGATGTTGCGCAAAAACCTCGAATCATCAAAATTAAATGCCCCCGGAATGGAGGCCTCCATTCTTACTATACCTAATGGTTTGTCAGCTATCGAAAACGGGCTGCCCGCAAATGACTGGCACCCTCTTTGTGAATAAGCCTCTACCTTGTAAGAATCAAACCTAAAGTCCTTTATTAAATCATCTATCAATAGCGAGCTATTGTGCCGCAAAATCCAGTTGTCTATTATCCCGCCTTTTTTCTCTTTTATAACCGCGAATTTTCTTTTCAAGGAACGGACAAGTCCTAGGCTATCCTGGCCTTTTTCAAAATCAAAAATTAATATATTATCAGCTTGAGGAAATAATTTATCCAAGGTAGCTAAAAGAAAATCATAGATCTCTTCCGGTTCAGATAATTCGATAAATTTCTTGGAAACTTCGAATAAAAAAGAAACTTTTTCGTGCTTAGGTGGTAAACTCTGAAGAATCTTTTCTTTTTCGGTTATGTTTTCTGCAGCAAGATTAATTTTTCCTTCTACCAAATCGATATCTCCGTGGTATCCTGAAAAAATATGTTTTTTGAGCCTGTGAAAAACAAGGAAAGTTAACGTGGCCGCGGCCAGAAAGGAGAAGCCCGTTAAGGGCATTTTGGAAAAAGTCAAAGCGAGAGCGTCTATAAAAATTAACGCTAAAATTGTGCAGGTAAGAAAATTACACAATGGTAAATTCTTCTGAAGGATCAAAAAAATGAACCTTCTTCATGTCAAAAACAACCTCAACCATGCCACCCACAGCGGGCTTATTCGCGGCTTCGACAACCGCTATCATGGTATTGCTTCCCGTAGAAAAGTAAAGGTAGTTTTCAGAACCCATCGTTTCGATGACCTCACACAGAACCGTCAAGGTATTATCTGGAGTAGCGTTGGAAGCAAATAACTTATCGTATATGTTTTCCGGCCTTATACCGAAAATTACTTCTTTGCCTATATACCTGCTGAGCTTATCATTCATCTCTTTGAGTATCCTGACTTTAAAGTTGCCCTCATCAAAATGCAGGCTGCCGTCATCTTTTATTATCTTTCCTTTTATCAGATTCATAGGCGGAGAACCGATAAAACCGGCTACAAATTTATTTACCGGATTATCGTAAACATTCAAAGGTGTATCAAACTGCAAAACTTCACCGCCCTTCATGACTGCTATACGATTTCCAAGCGTCATAGCTTCTGTTTGGTCATGAGTAACGTAAATCATAGTTGTTTGTATTTTTAAATGCAGCTTGTGGATTTCCGTACGCATCTGCACGCGCATCTTAGCGTCAAGATTACTCAGCGGTTCATCAAAAAGAAATACCTCCGGCTTTCGCACAATCGCCCTGCCTACAGCCACTCTCTGGCGCTCACCTCCGGAAATTTCCTTAGGCTTCCGATCCATAAGATGGCTTATCCCTAAAATCTGAGCGGCTTCTTTTACCCTGGAATCTATATCGTTTTTTGAGTAGTTACGCAATTTTAAAGCAAAAGCCATATTGCTGTAGGCATTCATGTGCGGATAAAGAGCGTAATTCTGGAATACCATGGCGATATTCCTGTCTTTAGCTGGAACGTTATTAATCTTTTTGTCGCCTATATAAATGCTTCCGCTTGTAGGATCTTCTAAGCCGGCCACCATTCTCAAGGTAGTCGATTTTCCGCAGCCTGAAGGCCCTACCAAGACAACAAACTCCTTGTCTTCAATGCGAAGATTAACATCATTAACCGCGGGTATATCGCCACCATAAAGCTTATTGATATTTTTTAAGACTACTTGTGCCATAAGTTAAAATTTTAAATTTTAAACCCGCATGTGTCAAGTTAAATAATATAATAATTTACCCAGTGTTGCTTTCAATTCCTTGCGGCTCACGACTAAATCGATTAGTCCATGTTCAAGATTGAACTCCGAGGTTTGAAACCCTTTAGGCAGATCCTGTTTAATGGTTTGCTTTATAACTCTGGGGCCGGTAAAACCTATCAAAGCTCCAGGTTCGGCAATAGTAACATCTCCCAGTCCGGCAAAGGAAGCCATAACTCCAGCCATCGTAGGATTAGTCAATATCGAAATAAAAGGAAGATTCGCCTTCTTAAGACGAGCTAAAGCCGCGCTGGTCTTTGCCATTTGCATAAGACTGAGCATACCTTCGTACATCCTGGCTCCTCCTCCGGAACCCGAAATTATTATAAGCGGAATTTTTTTCTCGAGTGCCACTTCGCTAATCCTGGTAATTTTTTCCCCGACTACCGAGCCCATAGAACCCATTATAAAACGTGAATCCGTAACCCCTAAGGCAGCGTCATGGTTTTCAATCTTCGCCACACCGATAACTGCAGCTTCTTTTAAGCCGGTTGAATTCTTAGCCTCTTCTAATTTTTCCCGATATGTCTTGGGGCCGGAAAAAGCAATCGGGTCCAGAGACTCAATGTCTTTTAATTCCTCTTTAAAAGTCTCCGGGTCTGCAACAAGCCCTATCCTTTCCCAGCAAGTAAGTGTAAAATGGTACCCGCACTTGGGGCATATTTTTAAATTTTCATCTAATAGCTTACTAAAAATAAGGTTAGAGCATTGCGGGCATTTTTGCCATAAGCCGTCCGGCATCTTTTTTTTCTTACTTTTCGACTTATCACCAAAAGGTTTTTTAAATATCCTCATATTTAAACCTGGGTTTTCGGTGCAAGGTTCTCGGTTATCACTCTTTGGATACTTCTGCGTAAACCTAAAACCGATAACCTAAAACCGTTTTTTATTCATTTCCTTTTAAATCGCCTAATAACAATACCTGAAGTCAGCTTCGGATAAAAATAAGTCGACTTTTGTGGAAGCCTGCAGCCTTTACTTGATATGGCAAAAACAGCCTCGAGCGTCGCCGGACGCAAAATAAATGCCGCCTTACCGCGAACAGACATCTCAGCCGCTTCCTTGAAGCTGTGCGTATATTCAATGTTGCTGCTTGTTTTAAGCAACGGCAAAACCAACTTATGAAAAACGTAGGTGTCTAAATTCCGGTAGTCCTTGTCTTTTATCTTACCTAAAATCACATCATCTTTCAACTCTAAAAGAAAATATTCGTTGCCCCAACAGAGCCCAAAAGCAAATCGCTTTGCCCTGCTTAACATTTTTTCCAAATTGTTTTTTGTGACTTTTTTTAATCTAAAATATTTCCCAATTTTCTTTACAAAACTATCCTTACTTTCATTTAAAGAAACAACCCGGTGCGTAGGCAATATTAAAAGGCCTTTTTGCACGTCAGTCACAAAAGCAAGAACATAATCGAGGTTCTGGAATTTATCTTTATTTTTCAAAAAGTAGTCATACGATATTTCAAAGCGATGATGCCCATCAGCAATAACAAGTTTGACTTTCTCAAACCCGCGGCTTATTTTTTCAATATCGTGCTTATCACAGATTCTCCAGAGGCGGTTGACGATATCTTGCTCATCCCTGAAAGAAATAAAGGGCTTTTTCAAGCTAAACCCCTTATATATGCTTTTGAGAGCTTCTACCGGTTTTGCAGCGATACAAAATATCGGGCTTAAATTAGCTTTTACGGCCCTGATCATCTTTTTCCTGTCAACCTTGGGGGCTGACAGGGTATACTCGTGAGGGAAAATATTCTTCTTTTCCATTTTAAGAAGTGACAATATCCCGTAGCGTTTAAAACGCTTGCCATTGACTTTAAATATTTGTTCGTATAAATAAAAACAATATTGATTATCATCTATCAATATGTTCTTTTTAAGCCAATCACTGAGTTTTGAGCCTACAGCAGGATAATTACTTTTATCGGCAATCAAAAGGTGAGAAAAATTAAACTGAGACTTTTTGCGCAGGCAAGACAAATGAGCCTTGCTTATAACATCATAAGGCGGGCATACAACTTTTGAATAAGATTTGACTTTTGCGGGGTTGAAATGCGTAGCTTTGAAGGGTTTTATCGAAGGCTTTTTAGTTTTAGAGCCCATGATTGATCTCCTCACTCAAGGAATACGATTAATATTTGCGATTACTCCGGCAGAAAGCGAATGGCTGCTTCACTTCTATTTAGAACTGTCTCCGGAAACTGTTTTTTTTGACTCCTGGCTGCAATCAGATTTTGTTTTGTCGCAACCACTGCATTTTACTTTGGGCTCGTCCTTAGCTTTAGTAGAACAGGTACTTTTCTTATAATCAGTGGCATAAAAGCCTTTGCCTTTAAAAATCAATCCACAGCCTGAACCGATCAGGCGGCGAACCTGGCCTTTGCATTTGGGGCACTCCTTAAGCGGCTTATCACTCATCTTCTGAAAAGCTTCGAATTTATCTCCGCATTTTAAACACTTGTAATCATATGTCGGCATTTTTTCTCTCCTAAAAACAGCTTTGATTCGAGTCGCAGGTTACAAGTTTCAGGTCTCAGGTATTAAATTATCTTTAAAAAAACCTGTTACCTGTGACTTGCGACACTTAGAACTTACAGCTTATTTCTGTTTTCCTCAACCTTAACCTGCATATTCTGTGGACTGCTTGCCCTGAGCCCTTCGATTTCACTCAGGATAAACGTAGTCGAAGGGTGGACTATCGACCGTGGACTTTTTTTAAGCCTCAGCCTGTATATTCTATGGACTGCAGACTATTAACTTTTGATTCTCTCCCACTCCTGAAGAATCTTTTTCTCCTGAGAAGAAAGCCGTTTAGGAATCTCTATCTCAACCTCTACCAACTCATCCCCCATTCTTCGGCTATGCAGGTTAGCTATTCCTTTATTCTTTAGCCTGAAGACTGTGTTCGGCTGAGTTCCGGCAGGAATTTTCATCTTCACTTTTCCGTAAAGAGTCGGCACTTCGATTTCCGAACCCAAAATAGCTTTGAGCACCCCTAAAGAGGCTCTATGTCTTATGTTGTCTCCTTCCCGGCTGAATAAGGAATGAATTAAAACTTCAATATGTAAATAAAGATCACCTCTGCCGCCCGGGCCATAATTTCCTTCGTTTTTTAAGCGTAAAACCGATCCCGTGCTTACACCTTTGGGAATATTAACTTTCAGGTTTTTCTTTGCCCTG
>JBAYNQ010000070.1:0-6489 GCA_041678705.1 Candidatus Omnitrophota bacterium | reverse complement strand
TTGAGCAGGCACATAGCAACAGTATTTTCTAAGCGCTTGCCTTCGTCCCCATCAATATAGCCGCTGTCGTAAAAATACACTTTTGGTTCTTTTAAGATTGCCCTGGCAATATTTTTGTGATATGGGCGTACCAAAAATATAATATAAAGGCTTTCTAATATCGAAATATATTTTCGCACTGTATTAGGGGCGAGTTGTAAATCTCTTGCCAAAGAGGCTAATGATAAAGGGGATCCTACCCTTTTTTTGAGCAGTTCTATTAACAAGCGGATACTTCTGATTTCATTAATTTTACTGAAATCTAAAATGTCTTCCCGAACCAAATTTGTATAATATTGATGCCTCCAGCGTTTGGCTTCATCTTCGGAATCTGAAAGAAAAGGCTCAGGAAAGCCTCCCAACATAGTGAGTTTAGATACTGCTGTCGACGGCTCAACATTCCCGGCTAATTCTTTAACTGATATGGGATTGAGCCGATAGTGGAAATATCTTCCTGCTAGCGAATCACCAGTTTGTCGAAAGGTCTCTAAACGAGCGCTTCCGGTTATTAGAAAGGCCTGATTTTCAGGCCGGGTGTCAAAGGTACCTTTTAAGAAGTTTTTCCAGGCTTTCATTTTGTGGATTTCGTCAAGTATAATTAAGTCAGCGCTTTGCGGCCAAGTGCGTTTTTGTATTGTTAAGGCATCGTCAATATCGTCATAGTTAAGATAAACCGGCGATTTGAATTCAGACTGTATTGATTTAGCAAGATAAGTCTTTCCTACCTGTCTTGGCCCGGTAATAAAAACCATTTTTTTACCCAGGTCTTTTACCACTTTTTCGTAGATGTACCTTTTCATAGTTACTTTGTAGCATAATTTTGCATAAAAGTCAAGACTAAAATGCAATATTATGCAAAATAGTCAACATATTGCCAATTATATTGAGCTTTTCGACTTTTTCCCCATACCCCGCATTTAGAATGCCTTACTTTTTTAAGGAAAAAATAATTCTTATTTGTTAGGAGCTGTTTATGCTTGTAACCGCTTACAGAATCTTTCCTGTTTTCAGGCTTCTTTAAGGTATTTATATATATAAAATGTTATATTTATAAGGTTACCTTAATTCGTTGAAATAGAAAAAATATTACCGGGGAGATAGAAGATGTTTCTTTTTATTAAAAAAAGAAAAGCCCAATCTTCATTTAAGTTTATAGTTACGGCTATCATTGTGTGCTTTTTTGCCGCTTTGTTAGCAGGTTATCTAAATAAAGAAAAGCCGCAGCCATCCGATTTTATGCCGGCTCCAGACAAAATCATTCCTTTAAGCCAAGAGTTTTTCCCGCCGCTTATAAAGGGCCTTGTTATTGATGCCAGCAACCCTTTTCATTTTGATTTTATTATTGAAACCGGCGACAAAAATTTTGATGAGAAAATTTTTAAGCAAGACTCCCGCAAACTTATTAAGTATTTCTTAACCACTCTTACTATTCCGGAAGAAGATCTTTGGGTTAACCTTTCTCCTTATGAAAAAGATAAAATTACACCTAACAATTTAGGAGCTACTGAATTGGGTGAAAATCTCTTAAGCCAGGATTATATTCTAAAACAAATTTTTTCCTCTCTTTTGTATCCGGAAAGCTCATTAGGAAAGAAATTCTGGGATAGAGTTTATGAAAAGGCCTATCAAATTTATGGCACAGTCAATATTCCTATAAATACTTTTAATAAGGTGTGGGTTATTCCGGATAAGGCGGTTATCTATGAAAAAGACAATACTGCTTATGTAGCCGAGAGCCGGCTGCGGGTGATGCTTGAAGAGGATTATTTAGCCTTAAAAAGTAATATTACCGA
The DNA here is from genome assembly GCA_041678705.1 of Candidatus Omnitrophota bacterium. Classification (GTDB taxonomy): domain Bacteria; phylum Omnitrophota; class Gorgyraeia; order Duberdicusellales; family 4484-171; genus JAQUWY01. The sequence continues at coordinate 4,657 of JBAYNQ010000070.1, read as the reverse complement.
AAAAACAATCGATGCGAATAAGATGAAAGAAGAAGAAATAAAGAACATCAACAATCTCTCATCAACTGTGATGAAAGAGGTTATTCTTCCTGAAATAGAAAAAGAAGTGAATTCCGGCAAAAATTTTTCACCTCTACGCCAGGCATATAACTCTTTAATTTTGGCAGTTTGGTTTAAAGAAAAGCTAAAACAAAATATCAATAAAGCCTTATCCGAAGGAAGCGCAGACATTTTAACAGAAATATATTTGGATAAAAGTAAGATAGAAGGGGTAAGCGCGGGCGACAAAGAGCTAAAGGAGAAAATTTACCAAAAATATTTAGAGGCCTATAAAAAGGGAGTTTTTAATTACATAAAAACAGATTACGATCTCAATACTGCAAAAAATATCCGTAGGCATTATTATTCAGGTGGAGCTGATTTTACAGATGCTTCTTTGAGCCTGGAGGTTACTTCCAACCCCGTAGCTGTCAGCAGTGCTGTCATTCACGGAGATACTTATAAAGTAGGCATTGCGCTTGAGCCCGACGTTGCGCAAGCGTCTATCCCCGATTTTTTGGATAAACTGATTAAAATTAATAATCAGCGTTATCAAGACGGGCTGTTTCCAGTGATAGATTCAAAGAATATTGGCCTTTTGCATGGGGTAGATTCCGAACAGAGCATAACGGTAGAGGTTGATTATGATATCTCCGGTAAAACTACAGATAGGCGCCTGACTCTAGAAGCTCAAGAACTTCTTATTTTGATGGAAAAACCCGGGGTAAGAAGCATAAGGATAGCGAAAGTTGTCCCTCAAAATTCCAAGGTTGATTTTATGCTGATAGCAGAGAAATTAAAAGACAAGGATAATATGACTACAGGTAAAGAAATAGTGAAATCAATAAGAAAATATTCTGATGAGGATGTGTTTAGTGCTGTAGTTGTTTTTTCTTCAGGCATGGCGGCATCTTTTTACGGTAATAAAGAAATGCTATTTGAGATTAGCCGGCAAACAGAAGTAAAAGAAGTTTATCTGGGTGAAGGCGTATCTTGGTTGAAAGGATTACATGAAGTATCTTATCAAGAGAAACAACAAAGCCATGATGCTATTGCTGTTTTAATCTCCAGGATTAATCCCGGTGCGTCAATGTCTTCGCTGAATACTGATGTAGCTGGAATGGAAGTTTTTCATGGAACTTTGGATGCGTTTGAGGCGGACGTGCGGGCAGGGCCAAAGGATAAATTTGGAAGCGGTTTTGGCGGACCGGGAATTTATCTTGCGGTTACAGGCGAAAAAAAACTTGCGGAATTTTTTGCCGGCTGGGCTGAAGATGAAGCGGTACATAGATTAGCAAAAGCTAGGAATGCGGCTGACAATAGTTTAGATAAAAATGCTGCTAAGGGTATTGTTCTCAGAGGGCGTGTTAATCCCGGAAAAAACTTAAAAGTGGGAAGGTTTGAAATTATTCGTGACGGCGAACCGGATTTAGAAAAAGGGGTATTGCCTGCTGATTGGGCAAAAGACCCAATGCTTTTGGCAGCTCTTACCAGAGAATTCGACATTCTCGACATTCGCAATATGAAGGATAACGGCTTATCAATGGGGCCCGGAAGCAACCGTGTTTTAGTTGTGCATGAGCGAGCCGGGAAAAACGCGATTCTATGGGAGGGCCCAGAGCCTTTAAATGAGAGTTATTCCTTCCCCCTCGGCGCTCAAGTAGCCAATGTTGATGGAAGATATATAACTAACCTGAAACGTATCCTGAATGTAATGCGCCAAAGCAGTAATGTCCCCGGAATTTCTCAGGATGCAACGGATGCTGAAATTATTGAGTTTACTATAGAATATCTGCAGGCTTTAGATGAGCAGAGAAAGAATAAAACAGTACAAGAGCCTATTTTAACCGAATCAACTGACAGCTATGGAAATAGAATCATAAGGATTGATGAATTAGCTATTCCAGAATCTCAAAATAAGCAAATAGGACGCCTGATTGAAGCTGTGTTAAGAATGGCCGTAGACCCTGAAGAAGGAGTAAAGGCGATAAACTTTCAAGGCAGTGATAGCACTTGGACAATAGTCGGCTTTAAGCAGGAATTAGAAGATAAGAAAACCTTAAGCCATGAACAAAGAGAAGTAGCTCTGCGCAAGCTTGGTTTGGATTGGAAAGAAGCCCACAGGTTAGTAGAGGCTAACCAGAATACAGACCAAATCTTCATACAGCAAGCCTTAAATAAACAAACTCAAGAAGCGATGAGCTATGAGCTGGGGGCCCAGACGAGGTCAGAAGATAATATTTTTGAATTAGATGCTTTGAGAATTTGGCAGATATGGAATAACTCCGGTGAAGACACTCTTTTAAAAGAAATATACGGATTACGCGAGAAAGGATATATCATTTCCATGGGTAACTGGCCTGCTATGGTTGATACTATGGAGCGTTATATTTTGCCTGTAGTTAAAGGAAGAACTAAAAAGCGTGTGGTTGAAGCTATAGGGCTTCTTGGTGAAAATGTTGATATGTATGCCGGAGGGGAAGGTATTTTGATAGTTAAATTAGATGAGCAATCTTCACGTATGCATATCGTAGTTATGGATAAAGGAGAAAGCTTCAAATTGGATAGTGATGGACTACCTGAGATAGTCGACAAGAGCAGCGGAAGGTTTAAAAAGGGGGAGCAAAGCCCGGGCAAAGGCGTGGGGCTGAAGAGAGTTTTAGGAAATGTTGATGAGCTGTACATATATACCAAAGGTTATATTCTCAATGCTAAAGAATCAAGGTTTTCCAGAAACGAAGCAACACAATTGTTTCAAGGCGCGTTATTCTCAGCAGTCATAGATTACAAAGATAGTGATTTTGATAGCATAGGATCATCATCGGCTCTAGCCGCCGGAAGAGAATCCGGTGACCAACCTTTTGAAGGTAACCAAAACCCCGGCGGCATTGATTTAAATCCTGTCAACCTTGACCTGAAGGTTGGAGGAGGAAACATAAATATTCCAAAATTCACTCCTTCCTTTGATCTTGAAACCTTTAATGGGTTCACCTTTAGTATATTGAAGATTGAGCCCATAAAAGACCTTAAGGGTATTCTTGGGCCTTTGAACAGCAATGTTCCCTTGGAGGCAAAAGGAATCTCTCCAGATAACACTTTGCAACCCATTCCGTATCAGCAATTTAAGAATTAAGTAAAAAACACTTGACTAAATCCTCCTAAATAGTAAAATTTTACTAATTTAATTTTACGGTATAGACGATATTCGTCTTTTTTATGAGAATGACATAAGGTTTTCGAACCAATTCTGGTATTACAGCCGGCCGTAGACATTAAAGAACGCCGATGAGCACAGATGCTATTTTTTATCTGTGGTTGTCTGCAATATCTATCTGCGTTCATCTGTGTATAGAAGTGAAAATGAGGCTTTCCCGAATGAAATTCGGGATTGGCCGATAATAAAATAGTTTATATGAATATACAGAACTTACTCAAAATAAATGCTCAAAAGTATCCGGATAAGACAGCCATTATCTTTCAAGAAAGGCCTATTTCTTTTTTAGAAGTTAAGGATAAAGCCTCAGGTGTTGGCAATTATTTACAGGCCAAAGGTGTGGCTAAGGGTGATAAGGTGGCTCTTTTTCTTCCTAATACCGCTGATACCATCTATAGCATTTTAGGAGTTTTATGTCTGGGTGCCTGCATTGTTCCCTTAGACTACATGCTTACTGAAGAGGAAGTTATAAATTTTATCAACCATAGCCAAGCTAAACTATTAATTACCCAGCCAAAAAAAGGTATCGATTTCAATAGGGTTAAAGATAGTTGCCCGAGTTTAAAAGAGGTAATTACAGAACTTAAATATGAAGAAGGTGGAGAAACATCAACAGAAATTTCCGAAAGTGATTTAGCCGCTATTTTTTATACTTCAGGCTCTACCGGCCATCCTAAGGGAGTGATGCTCTCTTACGGGCATTTTGATAATCCACCGGAAACAATAAACCATTTTTTAGGGGTTTCGGATAAAGACATATTCTTGTGCGGAGGCGTGCCATTTTCTCATGTTGGAGGATTGGTTTATATTTTGCTTATGCTCAAATTTGCTTCCGGCCTGGTGCTTATGGAGAGGTTCCATCCTTTAGAGTTTTTAAAGAATATACAAAAGCACAAAGCCACAATTTTTTGCATTGTTCCGGCTATGTACGTAGCTATCCTTTCTTTAAAGGAGTATGATAAATTTGATCTTGCATCTTTACGCTTTGCGGTTGTCTTCGGAGCTCCTTCAAGCCCGGTGCTTTTAAAAAGATTTCATAAAGCTTGCCCTAAGGCAGAGTTATCTAACGGCTGGGGTTTAACTGAAACAGCCGCGCCTAACTGTATGCTGCCGCCAGGGGTGGATAAAATCCAGAGTATTGGTAAATTTGCTCCCGGGATGAGCGCTAAAATAGTCGATGAAAACGAGAAACCTGTTACTGTCGGCCAGAGAGGAGAACTGCTGGTTAAAGGCAAAGCGGTTATGCTGGGGTATTACAAGGAATCCCAGCTTACAAAAGAAGTAATGACTGCTGACGGCTGGTTTAAGACCGGCGATGTAGCCATTTTGGATGAAGAGGGGCTTTATTATATTGTCGGCCGCAAGAAAGAAATGATAAAAGTAGCCGGAGAAATAGTTTTTTCT
>JBAYNQ010000069.1:0-6566 GCA_041678705.1 Candidatus Omnitrophota bacterium | reverse complement strand
GTATGGTCCAGTCTTTCATTAGTGTTTTTCTGCCTTATCCGGGGGAAGAGCTCGTTGATATAGTATATAAAAAAAGGTATCTGGAAAAAGGCCCCAAAATAGTAGCCATAGGCGGAGGCCACGGGCTTTCTACGCTTTTAATGGGGCTGAAAGAGTATACTACCAATTTGATTGCGGTGGTTACTGTTGCCGACAGCGGAGGTTCTACCGGGCGCCTGAGAGAAGAGTTTGATGTTTTGGCACCGGGGGACATAAGAAACTGCATTGTATCGTTAGCCGATGCACCGTCTTTAATGGGGGAGCTGTTTCAGTTTCGTTTTAAAAAAGATTCGGAACTTAAAGGCCATAATTTTGGAAATCTTTTTATTACCGCGATGACACAGCTCACTGGGGATTTCAAAAAAGCAGTTGAAGAATCCAGCAAAGTTTTGGCCATTCGAGGCAAAGTGATTCCTTCTACACTTAACAATGTCAGCCTTGTGGCAGAGTATCAAGACGGGATGACTGTAGTAGGCGAAGCAAAAATTCCCGAAAAAGAAACCCCTATAAAAAGAGTGTATTTAAAGCCGGTACACCCCGAAGCCCAGGAAAAAATCAGCCCGACCCCGGAGGCTATAGAGGCCATAAAAGAAGCTGAAATTATCGTTATCGGCCCAGGCAGTCTCTACACCAGCATACTGCCGAATTTGGTGATTAAAGAAATAACCAAAGCGATAGTGGAGTCTTCGGCGATTAAAGTTTATGTGTGTAATGTTATGACCCAGCACGGCGAGACGGATGAGTACAGAGCTTCCGATCATCTCAAAGCTCTGATCAAGCATACTCACCCTAAAATAGTCAACTATTGTATAGTTAATAATAAAATACCAAAAACCGGTTTGCTGGAAAAATACCGGCAGGAAAATGCTTTTCCCACAGAAGCGGATGTTGTTCAAATCCGGCGCCGAGGATATAAAGCCATAGGAGGCAACATCATCAACACCGCGGATTTTATACGCCATGACCCTCATAAACTTGCCCGGATAATCATGAATGCTTTTCGCCAGGAAACAATACGCCGAGAATTCTGATAAATGTAAAAATCCAAGCCCGGAATTCTAAATAATATCTAATGACCAAAATCTAAATGTCTAAAATGAAACCTTGAATGTCCGAATTCTGGATTTATTCCGGATTTCGAGGGTAGAATTTCGAATTTTAAAAATATGTTATACATAGTAGCCACACCCATAGGAAATTTAGAAGATGTAACCCTGAGAGCCTTAAGTGTTCTTAAAGAAGCCGATTATATTCTAGCCGAGGATACGCGCAAGACAGGTATGATGCTCAAAAGGCTGGGGATAAAGAAAAAACTTGTAAGTTTTTTTGAACACAACGAAGAGGCTAGGATACCGCAGGTAATCTCGGACTTACGATTGAGTAAAACAATCTGTTTGGTTTCCAGCGCCGGGACCCCCACTGTTTCTGACCCCGGCTATAAGCTAATAAGAGCTGCTCGAGAGCAGTCTCTGCCGATAAGCTCTTTGCCCGGCGCCAGCAGCGTTATAAATGCCCTTGCGTTAACGAGTTTAGCCCATGAACGGTTTGCTTTTATGGGGTATTTCCCGCGCAAAACCGGTGAAAGAAAGAGAGCTTGCGAAAAAATAAAAGCTTACGGTTTTACCTTTATATTCTTTGAGTCGCCCTTTCGAGTTTCGGCAGCTATAGAGTGTATTTATCAAGAGGCGGGAAATGTTCGGATAGCTTTGCTGCGGGAGATGACCAAAAAATTTGAAGAAGTTATTGAAGGTGACGCCAAAGAAGTCCTGGATAAGCTCCGGGGACGTAAGCTTCGAGGAGAGGTTGTCCTGGTTGTTGCCGCCCCAGCGCCTGAAGGCAAGAGAAGATATTTGGCTTGACAAGAGGATAGATTTAGAGTATATAATTACAAAACCTTTAAGCTGGGCCGGTGAGCCCAGTAAGGGCGTAATATGAGCAAAATAACAGCAGCAAACCTTAACCGTTTCCCATAAACTAGGGAGACGGTTTTCTTTTTTATGGGGACTAGAGAAGAAAAAAAGATATTATCAGCCGAAGAAATCCGCAGGATCCTGGTGCGTCTTTCTCACCAGATACTGGAGAGAAACCCTCAGCTTGAGGACATTGTGCTTGTGGGCATACAGACTCGGGGGGTCTACCTGGCCAAAAGAATCCAGGCGTCTATAAAAGATATTGCTGGTTTTATGCCGCCGGTTGGAACGTTGGATATTACCTTCTATCGGGATGACTTGACTGCCGTAGGGGCCAACCCCATTGTAAAAACCACGGACATAAACTTTGATTTAAACGAAAAACATGTTGTTCTTGTAGATGACGTTTTTTTTACCGGCAGAACTACTCGGGCGGCGTTAGACGAAATGATGGATTTTGGCCGGCCAAAGAAAATAGAGTTGCTGGTTTTGGTGGACCGGGGCCACAGGGAGCTGCCTATAAGGGCGGATTTTGTGGGAAAAAACATACCGACTTCACTAAAAGAACAAGTGGGCGTAAAGCTCAAAGAAAGTGACGGGGTAGATGAAGTTGTTGTTATTGAAAACGCAGAGTAAAGTACGGCTAACGTTTGTCTATTCGCTTCACGGCGAAGCCGTGGGAAGCCGAGGTCTGGTAGGGCAATAGGTTTGCGTTTTTCGCGCAAGATTTAAGGGTGGCAGCCAATAACCAGGTATCAACAACTCAAAGCTGTTAGACAAAACATGATTTGGAAAAGGAAAGATTTATTGGGTTTAGAGAGGCTGAGCAAAGCAGAGATCGAGACGATTCTTAGCACAGCTGCCTCTTTTAAAGAAGTTTCTACCCGTGAAATAAAAAAAGTTCCGGCTTTACGCGGAAAGACAGTAGTTAATTTGTTTTATGAGCCTTCTACCAGGACGAGGATGTCTTTCGAGGTGGCGGCTAAGCGCTTGTCAGCAGACGTTATAAATGTTGCGATAGAAACTTCCAGCGTAAGAAAGGGTGAAACTTTGATAGATACCGGCCGCAACATAGAAGCGCTCAAAGCAGATATTATCGTTATGCGACACAGTTCTTCCGGAGCTGCCGCAATCCTTGCCAAAAAAGTCAACGCAAACGTGGTAAATGCCGGAGATGGCTGGCACGAACACCCTACACAGGCCTTGTTGGATATATTCACTCTTAAAGAAAAAACCGGGAAGATAAAAGGGCTTAAGGTTTGTATTATAGGCGATATAGCGCATTCTCGGGTTGCCCGCTCAAATATTTGGGGGCTGACGAAACTTGGCGCAGAGGTGACAGTCTGCGCACCGCGGTTGCTGATACCTCCGGAGATAGAAAAAATGGGGGTTAAGGTTAGCGACGATGCGGATAAGGCCATTAAGGGAGTTGACGCGGTAAATGTTCTGCGGATGCAATTTGAGCGCGACGAAGAAACTGCCTTCCCGCAAAGGTTAGAGTATTTTAAAAACTTTGGGATTACCAGAGAAAGGCTCTCTAAAGCCGGCACAAGCATAATTGTTATGCACCCAGGGCCGATTAACCGGGGAGTAGAAATTTCAAGTGAAGTTGCTGACGGGGCTAGTTCAGTGATACTGGAGCAGGTTACAAACGGAATTGCTGTGCGGATGGCGGTATTATTTCTAGTGGCCGGAGGAGAAAAAAAGAAGACATGAGAGTACTGGTAAAAAATTCCCGGATAATAGACGCGTCTCAAAACCTCGATAAAATCGGGGATATTTTTATTGAATCGGGCAAGATCAAAAATGTCGGCAAAAATATCAGCCCGAACGCAGACAAAATCATTGAAGCTTCCGGGAAAATTGCCATACCCGGCCTTGTCGATATGCATGTGCATCTGCGTGAGCCGGGCAGAGAGGATAAAGAGACCATTGAAAGCGGGACTCTTGCCGCAGCCAAAGGCGGAATAACTTCAGTTTTAGCTATGCCGAATACCGAACCGGCCATAGATTGTATCGATAGCGTGGAAAGAGTAAAAGAAATAATCAAAAAGAACGCCAAGGTCAACGTTTTTATTGCGGCTGCCATAACAAAGAATCGGGCTGGCCGGGAAGTGACGGAGGTAAAAAAACTCAAAAATCATGGGGTCCTGGCAGTGACTGATGACGGTTCCTCAGTTGACGACACAGATATTATGCACAGAGCCTTATGCGCCGCAGCCAAAGAAAAAATTTTGGTTATTTGCCATTGCGAGGATAAAAAACTTTCTGCTTTGGGCCAAGTAAACAAAGGTTTTACTTCTACGCGTATGGGCCTGCGGGGGATTTCTAAGGAGTCAGAGTACAACCGCATAAAGCGCGATATAGATTTAGCCGCCAAAACCGGTTCTAGAATTCATATCGCCCATGTAAGTTGCCGAGAGTCGGTAGAGATAATCGCCAAGGCAAAAAAAAGAGGCATCCCGGTTACGGCGGAAACAGCACCTCATTATTTTTCTTTTGACGAAAGCGAAATTTGGGGGTTTGATACAAATAAAAAGATGAATCCTCCCTTAAGGTGCGCTGACGATGTTTTAAGCCTGAAGCAGGCTTTGGCCGAAGGCGTGATAGATGCGGTCGCCTCTGACCACGCTCCTCATACCGAGAATGAGAAAGACGTAGAGTTTGATAAAGCGGCTTTTGGGGTAACGGGGCTGGAGACAGAACTGAGCGCTTGTATAAAATTGGTAGAAGAGGGCCTGCTGGATTGGCTACAGTTAACCAGGCTCATTGCTTACAACCCAGCTTCTATTCTGGGTATTAACAAAGGGTCATTACGGCCCGGTTCGGATGCTGACATAGTCCTGGTTGATGCCGATAAAAAATGGCGGGTAACCAGGGATGGTTTTGTTTCTAAATCGAAAAACTCCTGCTTTATAGGGAAGACATTAAGGGGTGTTGTAGAATGCACGATTCTAAACGGCCAAATAATTTACAAAAACGAAAGTATTCCCGGGTGAAGTAAAAAATGAAATTCGTAGCTGATTTCCACATTCATTCCAAGTATTCCCGGGCGACCTCCCGGGATATGGACATCCCTAATCTTTCCCGTTGGGCGAAATTAAAAGGAGTAGACCTTTTGGCTACTGGAGATTTTACGCACCATTTATGGCTTCAAGAGCTCAAGCAATATCTTAAGCCCGTGCCCAATAAAGGTTTGTATGTTTACGAGGATGTTGCTTTTATCTTGTCGGTGGAAATATCTAGTATCTTTTCTCAAAACGGCAAGACTTATCGGGTGCATAATTTAATATTGGCGCCTTCACTGGAGGTGGTAGAAGAAATCAACAGGATGCTTTCTTCCCATGGCAACATAGCTTCTGACGGCAGGCCGATTCTGGGAATGAGTTGCTATTTTCTGGCTCAGGAGCTATTCAAAATATCTCAGGATTTGATGCTTATCCCAGCGCACATATGGACCCCTTGGTTTTCTGTTTTCGGTTCGCAATCAGGATTTGATTCTTTGAAGGAAGCCTTTGGTGAATACACAGAAAATATAACCGCCCTTGAAACAGGGCTGTCGTCTGACCCGGCGATGAACTGGATGGTGTCAGGCCTTGATAAGTTTTCCCTGGTTTCTAATTCCGATTCCCATTCTCCTTCGCGCATAGGCAGAGAGGCTAATGTTTTTGACTGCGAACTTGATTATTGGGAGATTAAGAAAGCCCTGGAAGAAAAAGATAAAAGCAAATTTCTCTATACCATAGAGTTTTTCCCCGAAGAGGGGAAATACCATCTTGACGGGCACCGTAAGTGCGAAATTTGCCTGAGGCCCGAGGAAACCAGAAAGCATAAGGGGTTATGCCCTGTTTGCGGCAGGCCGATTACTCGGGGGGTGCTTTACAGGGTAGAAGAACTATCTGACAGGCCCTATGGATTCCGGCCGGAATCCGCCATAGATTACAAAAGCTTTGTCCCGCTAGACGAAATTATCGCTGAGACAAAAGGAGTCAGTAAAGCGAGCAAAGCCGTTGAGCGGGCTTACTTTGACTTAGTGCAAAACTTTGGGTCTGAGTTTCATATCCTAGACGAAATGCCGGTCAGAGAACTTGTGGCGAAGTTTCCGGGGGAAATAGCCCAAGGTATAATAAACGTCAGAGAAAGAAAAATAGAAACCCACCCGGGCTATGATGGAGAATACGGAAAAATCAAAGTTCTCTCTCGTCCTAAAGCGCCTATCGGTACCGGGCAGTTGAAGTTATTTTGACCGTTATCTGCCCCTTTGGCTTAATGGATAAAGCGCAGGCCTCCGAAGCCTGAGATGGAAGTTCGATTCTTCCAAGGGGCAAGTAAAAAAAATAACTGATAATTGATAATTTAGAAAGACTGGAAGAAGCTGTAAGCCGTAAGCTTCAGACCACAGGTCGCAAGCTACAAGCACCATGTTGCAGGTTTTTTCAAGATAGTTTAAGACCTGAGACCTGAAACTTGTAACCTGTGACTCGAAATTTACAGCTTAAAGCTTATGATTGTTTTTGTTTGGAGGTTTTAAATATGAACGTAGCCGTGATTGGCGGACACAAATGTTCCAGAAAAGTATATAAAACCGCGCAGTTAACCGGCAGCTTAATAGCTGCT
>JBAYNQ010000068.1:0-6734 GCA_041678705.1 Candidatus Omnitrophota bacterium | reverse complement strand
GGTTTGCAGCTGATTGTTGAGTTTTTTCCCTTTAACCGAAGGCCTCTCTCTCTTAACAATTGACAGCCATCCTTTATTTTCTATACATTCAGGCTCTTTTTTAACCTTAGCATCCGTTTCCTTCTGAAGTGCAATGCCATGGTCTTTTATCGAAGTTTTTCTGTAAACTTCCTGCGTTTTTTTCGCCCCAAAAACATTCTTTTTATTGTAAGATTCATTTTCCCCAGGGTTTACAGAAAATAACTCCATTTCGTTTTCGCCGGTACAAACCATCCTGGGTTTATTAGGGTTATACAACCTTACCTCTCTGATATTCCGCATTTTATAAGTTGCCTGCTTTTCCAAAATAATATTATTATATTTGTTATATAAAGATGCCAATTCTTTCAATTTGATTATGGATTTTAAAGAATTGGGGTCAGCTGCTTTAAATAGAACTACAAATAAAGCCAGTACAATGAGTAAAAATAAACTTATCTTATTACGCCGTTTTATTTTGATAAATATAAAAGCGGCTGCCGCTAAATATATTATTGCAGCCATATTACCCACGAGCATTGTCCTTGAGGTATCGAAAAACAACCTGTAAGGAGTAAAAATAATTAACAACAAGAAAAGAAAATAACGTATCTTTTTAGCGGATAAAGAACTTATAAGCAAGAGTGCCAGTGAAAAACAGGTAAACAAGCAATACTCATAGGATCCGGGAAACCGGATGGCAAAAATTAATATTAAAATTATGAAAATTTTCTTTCTGTCGTTAAAAAAGTCTTTATTGAAAAAATAATAGCCAAAAGCCGCAAAGAGCGGGTAATAAAAAAGTGCGGCATGGCGCAAAGCCAGGGGGCCGAATTCGCTATATCCTGATAGTGCTTTATACAGGATAAACAAAAAGTATGCCAGTAGGCAATAATGCCAAACCGTTGGTTTCTCCGGCTTGATTGCCAGCTTGGCAATCAACAGCACAGTACATACAAAAAAAAGTACTTCTCCTACGAATATGGGAAAATTCAAAAAAGACAGATAAATATTAAGTTCGGCGAAATTACTTCCATATAAAAGGTAGCCTAAAGAAGCTGCCCCTATAAGGTATAATCCGAAATTAGCAGAATTTTTGAGTATATATCTAAATAATTTAGTTGTTCTTAACGATATTGCTTCTTTTGAATTCATTATGATCCGAAATTATAAAAGATTTTCTTTTCTAATAAAATTTTTAAACTCTTCGGAGCAATTAAAGAATAAACCCATATAAGAAAAAATATCAAATTGAATTTATTTTTACAGAAAGATAAAAACATCTCTTTTTTCGCTTTAGCAAACTGATCTGTCAATATGTAATTTTGGGCACAACGAAAGTGAGCATTTGCAAATATTTTCCCTTTAAGTCTTCGGCTAAGTTTATTATTTCTCTTAAAAGCTTTCTCTAAAACTTTTCTTTCTTCATTTTTAAAGAGTTCTGTATTCTTAAGAATGTAGGCGCTCGAAACCCTGTACATAGTAAGGGGTTTATCAATGTAGCCGGTTTTATAATTTTCTGCTAAACGCAGCCACATATCCCAATCGGCCGGAGTAAAGATTTCTTCGTCAAATACACCGGATTTTTCAAAGCAGCTTTTTTTAGCAACGACCGTAGAATTGCAGATAAAATTCTTAAGAAGCAGCTTCTTGCCTATCCAGGAGCAACGGTTATCTCCGGAAGAAAAAGTTCTCAGTATTTTTCCTTTCTCGTCTATAAAATAAGCCGCACTATGCACAAAACCAAAGTCGGGATGATCTTCTAAATAATTTACGCTCAGTTCAATTTTTTCAGGAAGATAAAGGTCATCACAGTCAAGAAGGCCTATATATTGTCCGCGAGCGATGCTAATTCCTAAATTACGGGCGCTGCAGGCTCCGCCATTTTTCTTATACACATATTTTATTCTATCTAAGTAAGGCTCAAGCTTTACCTTAGTATTATCCGTTGAACCGTCATCGATGACGATTATTTCTGTGTTGCCATAAGTCTGAGCCAACACGCTTTCTACTGTTTCTACAGTCAACTCCGCTTTATTATAAGCCGGTATAATAACGCTTACTTTTTTCATTTCTATTTATCTTTATTCAATTTAATGTACTTCTCAAGTGATTCTTCCCAAAAAGGCATACTATTCATACCCAGTAAATCAAGTTTGTAATTACGCATCATTTCCGAACGGGCCCTGGGAGCCGGCAAAGGGAATTTTTTAGAATCAACCGGGAGTACATTTACTTTATTCTTTAAACCCATAAATTCAACAATTTTTACCGCTATATCATAACGCGAACAAGTCCCTTTATTGACTAAATGATAAGTGCCATAACGCTTGGTATCGATAATATTCATAAGGTTAACCGCAAAATCTCCGGTAAAAGTAAGGCTGCCAAACTTATCATTGACAGCGGTAATATGATCCTTTCCTTCTTTTAGCTGCTGGATTATTTTATAAACAAACTTTTTATCTATTCTCCAGCCGCCGGTCATCCATCCCGCCCTGACTATAAAATATTCGGAAAGTAAGTTTTTTACTATCAATTCGGCTTGCAATTTGCTTTCACCGTATATATTTATGGGATTGGGCTTATCGAATTCTATGTAAGGAGACGGCTTACTACCGTCAAACACATTGCCGGTACTGACATACAGCATCCGACAGCCGGTTTTTTTGCAGGCTAATACAACATTTTCCGTTCCAATGGTATTAACCCTAAAAGCATGGTCAGGGTCGGTTTGGCATAAATCAACATTTGTCTCGGCAGCAAAATGAAAAATATAGTCAGGCTGGTTACCTTCGGCCAATTCTAAAACCGCGGATAAATTTGCTACATCTAAAGATTCTATTCCGGAAGAACCCTGGCGAAGGTCTGTTTTTATCAGGGTATCTCCTCTTTTTTCTAAAACGGATATGACTTCCGCGGCAAGCATCCCGGAAGCGCCGGTAAGCAATATTTTCATATCAACCCTTCCTTTACCGAAATATAAATTAATTTTCCTTTATGCAGGCAATCACCCTTAACCACGCACCATCAGTATTTTTTTTAGAAACTTTAAGTATTCGTGAAAAGGCAACGGATAAAAGCTCTTCAGGCAAAAAATACCTCATTTTATATAAAAAGCCTTCTGCTTTATTCACAAAGCTTTTCTTGATCGAAGGTTTCCTGCTCCGGTCAAAACCGAAACTTTCAATATCAATTAAGTCAAAGCCATTTATCTTAAAAAGACCCTCTAAACTTATCTTATCAAAAAACAGCAGATGCGGGAACACGTTTTCCTTAAAAAGATAATCCTGGTTAGGAACATCAGCAAAAATGAGCCCTTTTTCGTTAAGCTTTGAAGCTGCCTCTTTTAATATTCTGCCAGGCTCATTAAGGTGCTCTAATATATGCGAAAAGACGATGAGATCGTATTTTCCTCCGGCATTGCTTAGAGAATCCCTGACTGAAAAATCTATTCCCTGAAATTCTTTTCTCCAGGTAATTGTTAATGAATCCCTTAAAGATTTATCTTTTTCGATAACACAATATTCCTTAAGGCTTGGTAATTTGTCCTTGGCAGCAGCCACTCCAAAGAAACCGTGGCCGCCGCCTACATCAAGGATAGATAAAACTTCTCGAGCAGATCCCTTTTTTGTAAATTGCTTTACATAATCCCAACGGCCCTTTGCTAAAGCATAATGGCCGGGATTAACCTTGGGCAATATAACCGAAGCTTTTGAATCCTTGGGATAATACCCCTTAAAATATATCCCGGCTAGTTCTTCATCCGTAAACCCCGGATAAGCAATCCCCGCATGGCAATTTTTGCAGAATATAATAGAGCTGGGTTTCTTAACAAATCCGTTATGGCCTAAAGACGGATACGGAATGCTTCTTGGATCATAATCATTGAAGCTGCCGGAACATACAGGACAAAATTTAAGCATTCTATATTTTTTTATCCGTTAAATACCCAATAAGATTTTCTGCCGCTTCTACCTCCATCTGTAAACGCGACTGCCTGGTCAAAGTAGCGATATGAGGGGTTAAAATGACATTATCTAACTTGCACAAATTTCCCGAATAAGGTTCTTTTGAAAAAACATCCAAAGCGGCAGCTGACAAATGAGAATTCTTGAGTGCTTTATATAAAGCTTCTTCATCGATGAATTTACCTCTTGAGGTATTTATAATCGCCGCGCCTTTTTTCATCGCTGCAATTTTTTCTTCATCCAGCTTAAAAGAATTATCCGTATTATCCGAAAGATGAATCGACAGGATATCACAATAAATCAGCAATTCATCGACGGCTACAAACTCTATTCTCTTCTCCTCGGCCCACTTATTATCAGGCCTGACATCGCAACAGTAAACCTGCGCCCCAAGACCGCTTAAGATTTCAGCCACTCTTTTACCTATTCTCCCTGCCCCCAAAATCCCTATTTTTACACCACCAAGTAAATTCCCTGCCTGCTTTTTCCACTTGCCTGCCCTTAAGGCTGCTGTATAAAAACTTAGCCCCCGCAGGACATCAAAAATCATAGCTATGGTAAGCTCTGCTACCGGCTGAGTTACAACATCCGGAGTATTAAAAACCTTTATGCCTTTTTGCCCTGCTTTTTCAAGCGCTACATTATCCAAGCCTACGCCACAACGTGAAATACACTTTAAACTGGGAAGGTTATCAATAACATATTCGTCGTAAGGCTCAAGCCCGGCGATTACGCCTTCACAGCCTTGCCCCATCTTGACAACCTCATCATGCACCAGCCTGCGGCCAAGAGGATTTATAGAATACGAAAACTCTGCTTCATCAAGCAAATCAAGAGGCTTTCTTCCGTATTCAGCAAAAGTAGAAGCTGAAATAAATACTTTCTTTTCCATATCTGGCTACTGCCTTCTTAATTCAAACCATTTCGGCTATCTTGCGATAAAAACTCTGCTGAACTGGGTCATTGCGCAGAATTCCTTCCACCTCTTTTATGTCAGACTGCCGATCAACGCCTACAGTCCTTTGTGTATATATTGAACTCAAAATCTTATACCCGTGGTCCAGTATGCGTAGAAAATCCACAGATTCAACCCTTTCTTTGGGTGTCTGGGGTAAATTTGAAAATACATCCAGAAACTTTTTTGTAAAAGCGGATATCCCGGTTTGCCGGTAAGCAGGATAACTTTCTTTAACCCTGAAAAAAGGTATCACAGAACGCGAATAATACATAAGATACCCTTCATTATCGATAACTGCTTTAACCACGTCTATATCCTGTAGGTCTCTTTCATCTTCGATGACCGATAGCAAATTAGTGCACTCTGTATTTTTATCCGCGGTAATCGGCGAAACCAAACCGTCTATAACTTCCGGGAAAAACAAAGGTTCATCTCCCTGAATTATTACTATGATATCGGCCTGTATATTCCCAGCGGCTTCATTAACCCTGTCTGTACAGCGTTCATGCGAAGCAGAAGTCATAACCACCTTGCCGCCGTAGCTTTCAACGGCCTCCTTTATGACCTCGTCACAGGTAGCTACATAAACCTCATCAACCGCCTGCGACAGGCAAACCCTGCGGCGCACATGTTCAACCATCGGCAAATCCATAATTTTAGCCAGGGGTTTGCCGGGAAAGCGGGAAGCAGACATTCGCGCCGGAATTATACCGACTATTTTTTTATTATTCATTGATCACCGTTGCTTCAATCTCTTTATCAAAAATAACTTCTTTAAAAACATATTCTCGCTCCAGCTTAAACTTTCTAATTTCGTAAAGGAAAATTTCTTTTTCTTCTTCACAAGGCATACTCTTAAACCCTCTTTTTCTATAAAAATCCTTAACCATTGTGTTTTTAGGCGTAGGGACATACTGACCGACGACGGAATGTTTTTTCTTATTTTGTGCAAGCCTAAGGCAGCAATCCAAAAGGGCATCTTCTGCTTTTTTCCCCAAGGCTCGACATGATAAAAGAAAGGTATCAATAATAGCAAAGTCTTGTTCATACTTTAATATACAAACACCAATTATACCGAGATCTCCAAAGCGGTCTTCCAAATGAAGATAAAGAACCTCGCACCCTTTGTTTTCAACAAATTTACTTATATCGGTCTCGGAATAACGAAACGCAGTTAAATTAAATTGATTTGTTTTTTGCGTTAACTGTGCTACTCGTGGAATTTGCGGAGATTGAACTCTGCCGACAGTAACAATTAATTGTAGAGATTTCAAGAATTCATCATAATTTTCATACTGCCTTCCTGCTTTCTTTCTTTCTTTTTCGGATTTATACATCTCAGTACGAAGCTCATCTTCCCGGCTAACCGAAAGAGTGTCAAACAATCCGTCCTTAATAGGCAAGAAGGGGTAAGTTGACAAATCTTGGGGAACTTGTAGAACTTTAACCTCAGGAAAGGCCTGTTTAATTAACTCACATTCTGACCGATTGTCATCTATAAAGACAAAACTATCAATCCCAAGGTTCAATTCATCAGCTAAGTCTCCTATATTGCTGGCTTTGTTTTCCCAATTAATACGCCAAGCTGACAAATTAGAACGTTTAAGTAAACAGTAAGGGTGATTTTCCAAAACCTCCCAGACATCATTCTCGTTATTCTTACTGCAAAGAGTTAAAAGAACGCCGCGGTTAGCTAATTGCAATAGGTTCTCTTGGAAACGATAAAATATATTACCAGGATAATCATGAGGATTGAGTTGAATATGATCTATACCGTCTTCTCCAAT
>JBAYNQ010000067.1:0-6783 GCA_041678705.1 Candidatus Omnitrophota bacterium | reverse complement strand
GGGTTATCTTGAAGCCCGCAACCGGCTTCATGTTATGGGTATTCTTTATGCCAGTGCCATTAAGGGGCAGTATGAGAATAGAGGCTCCACCTGTCTTAGAGGCCCAGTAGCCAAAAAGGATATTCTGGAGTCGGTAATAATTAACCGCGAGTTTCCAGATAGAGGGTTGCTTGAATTCGTTGATAGCTTTGAAGTCGCGGTTAGAACCTGCGGTGTTGATACCGCGTATGTTGAGCTTTATCGGAATCCTTTTTCATCTTTAAAAGAATACTGGCTTTATTGCCCGGAAATATTCAACGAAGCATATCCTGGCAATACAGATGACTATTGGAGGGCCATTCAAACTCTTGTTTACCGCAGGGTAGTTCTTGAATTTATTAAACGCGGCCAGCAGGCAAGAAAAACTTTTAACGAAAGATCTCCATCAATTTGGCCGTCATACTTTGTCGGCGATAAACTGATTTTTTCACTGAGCGAAGTAAATACAACTTTAGTTGTGCCGGAAGTAATAGAGGCGGTGAGAGATGGTAATGGTGAGATTATCAAGGGTGATGGCTATGGTGATTACGAAGGGTTTAAAGATTTGTTGATACATCATTACAATCATACGATTGTCCCGGCGGGTATGCCGTATTATAAGGAATACATGCTGGAGGCTTTAAGCATAAATAAAAAGTTTCGGAAGGCTGCACGCGGCGGGAAGGTTGACTTAGTGAAAATTACCGGAATGGTAAGCGATTTTATCACCGGTTGTTCAAGCCTTCATACTCGTATATTGCGGGAAGATATCTTTAGAGAATTTCCCGCGAAAGTAGTTGAAGATGACCTTTTTGGCAATAGTGAAGGATCGTATATTAAACGCTGGCAGGGAAAGCAAATCCAGGCGGTACTCAAGCGTTATATGGCGAAAGTTGGAATAGTTGGAAATTACGATGTTTTTTTTGATGTTTTAAATGACCCAAAGCATCAGGGCCTTAGGTCGGATTTTATTAAGGAACTATTGGAAGCCAAAGGGAACCAGAAAAGTTCTTTTATAGACAGCCTTCTTGAAGGAACTTTTGGGGAAGTTCTTGTTACGCGTCAGGAATTTGAAGCGGCAGGTTTAAACATCGAAGCTATGCCATTTTTTGGATTTGTCCGGCGGCTCGTTGATTATAAATGTTGTGATTTTATTATAGACATACTTTATGATGAAAAGGCAAGAAAAGTTGTCAAGGAACAAAAGGCTATCATCATTTTAGGCGGAAGGCCTTTTGATGGATGGGCTCATGAGCAAAAAAGCAGGGTTAAACGTTTGATAAAGGATATAGACCCTGAGATGAAATTCCATGTTTTTTTTATTGATGACCACAATGTTTTTACGTCCTGGCTTATTCAGCAGGCGGTGGATTTTGGCGGTATGCTTTCCTGGAAAGGGAAAGAAGCCGGCCCAACCAGCTTTAGCAATGCTCAGCAAAATTTAGCTCCAGTTTTCGCGACTTTAGATGGAGTTATCCCTGAGAGAATGGTAAATGTAATAAGAGACGAACAGGGATTCCCTGTGCGGGGCACCGGCTATATTGTTGATTATGAAGAGAAACCCAATGAAGATGGGCAGATTAAGCCTAAAAAACAATCTTTTATGAAACAATTAGCGGCTGCCTGCCAAGATTATCATAATGGTAAAGCTTATGCAGCCGTCGCATTTGATTCTTTACGGATGGGCTTAACACAGGGAGATATCAGGAATCAGGCAAAAGGGTTAATCAGCTTATGGGCCGATCAACTTATTAAAAAGAAGGCAGTTGTCAACTCGGGGGCTTACCCTGCTTTTTCCCGCCTGCCTGTAAAAAAACCAACGGTACATTTAGAAAAAAGCCACACCTCAGCGGGTTTTCTAATTACCTCAATAGAAAAGACCATTATTATAATTGAGCCTGCCGGAGTTAGAAGATTATTGTATAGAGATTCTGCTTTTGGCCTTGGGGAGCAAAATGCGGTTATATCAAAGGTAGAAGATATGTTAAAAAGCATTCTAATCCATGCTCCGGGGCGGAAAAAAGTAAAAGTTGTTGTTTCCGGCCAATGGCAGAAAGAAGTTTTTTCTTTTCAAGAAGACGCAAGCAGCATTACATTTAGTATTCATTGGGCGTTGTTTCAGGAAGGAATAGGGAGCTTGCTTTTGGAAGATATTAAGCGGCACGAAATAAAAGAATTATTAACCGGTTCTCATGATAAGGCTGTCCAGCACAGCTATGATTATTTTTTAAAAAACCCCGAAAAGCTGGAAAGCTTCTTTGAAACGTTGGATAAAAAGGGTATCCAACTGGATTCATCATATCAAAATGCATTATCTATTTTGCTATTTGAACAAATGGGAAGAAAAATTTCTAATGCCCTTAGGGGATATGATTCAAGAATTTCCCGGCCAATAAACCTGCTTTTTATAGGCGATCCAGGAGTTTTAAAATCCACGATAATAGAATTTCTCAGTAAAGTTTTAAGAGAAGCCGGGTTAAAGGTGGCAGACGCTGTAAATCCTGTAATGCGTAATGATTTAGATGAAGCTTACCGGAATATTGGGGATAAGAATAACTTTAACGCTTTTGATGAAAAATATGCTTGCTATGATGTCGTTATTGCTGAGGCAGTTTCAAAGCCGCCGGCTGACGGACAGAACATCGATTTGTTAATACGTTTAAAAGGCAGCCTATCTTTCCGGCAGCAAAGGATTGCCGAGGGTAGCGGCTCCTATAACTATGCCCAGCTGCGCACAGAGGTTAGCGCCGTTTCTTTAGATTTTCGCCAACCGGATATTATTTTGGATACCGATTTTATTGATCGGGACAAGCTGGATATAAATTGGATAGGAGACACTTTTAGAAAAACAGTAAAAATAAATCTATCTTCTATGACTGGGACAATAAACGTTAACAGCTTTATGGATGGAATAATAAGTAATCACAATGACCCAGAGGGCGACGTCGCTTTAAGAGGCTTACGTATTAATACTTATTACGGACAAAATGTGTTTCTAAATGGCATAGATGAGGTTGCTTTAACATATATATTCGAAGAAATATTTGCTAATGCGTTGCGTTTTTCTCCGCCGCAAGGAACAGTTAGCATTGAAACATCTACCGTAGAATTATCTGGCCGAAAGTTCTGCAGTGTCAAAATTATTGATGAAGGCTCTGGTATGGTGCCCGAAGATGTTAAGAGATTTTGCCAAAATGAAGAAACTACGCGCCCCGATGAGGACGAAGGAGGCAGAGGGCTTTTTATTGCCGAAACATTTATAAATAAATATCGAGGAAAATTAATTATTAATTCTGATTTAGGAAAAGGTACTTCTGTGACAGTGATGCTTCCGGCGGCGCTAGAAGCTAATCATGGCACTGCGGAAGTAGATCTTTCTGCTTCCGGAAGTAAGTTTTTAGCTCGGGACACAGTAGACAGAATAATAGAAAGGGCTATGCACAGAAAGGATAATTTAGGACACTTACGTTTAGATGTTTCAGCGGATGATAAATTTCTTAAAAGGTTTTTTAAAGAAAGCCCGCATGCTTATATGTATGAGCGGATAAGCCGGTATTTAGAAAAAATGAGAGTGGAGATTCATATATTAAAAGGCCTTCCGCATAAAGGTTATTGGCAGGTAGATTTATCAGATGAGAATGAGCCAGTGCTTAAGATTTTTGTTAATAATGGAGAAAAAGAAGATTTTGGACTTATAGCTATCCATGAGACCGCGGCGGCTGTAACCGCTGTTTTTGCCGAACCAATGACAGGGAAAATTATTCCTACTTCCCATAAGACAAATTGTGAGATAGAAGCAGATTATGTTGTGTGGTATAGCCGCTGCAAAAATTCTATAGTATTCCGCTACATGAGCGGTATGGGCTTTGATTATAGGTTTTCAACTCGCGCCAAGGATGAAATTATTGGTATTGCAAGAGGCAATATTGATTTTAGTGCCGGAAAAATTTCTGGCTGTTTAAACTACAAAGAAAAAAACAAAAAAGTTTTTAATTTTAAGCCTATGTTGGCAATTTCGAGAATATATACACTTGTTATTTTAGTATTGGGGTGCCGGTCTGCTCGAAAGCGTGATTTTACCTCTTCTGTGCCTGCACGCCGAAGTGCCATTTTATCCGAGAAGTTAATTCTACCTTTTCCGTGGCTGGTGGGGTATTGGCTTTCTTGGTGGGAATCGGCGTTTCGGCACGCAGGCGTGGTTGGTGGAGAGTCGCCTTTCGAAGCCGGTGCCCTGGATTACCTTGTGACAGAAACAAGGATGCATAAACCGCATTCTATCGATAATGGAAGCGAAACGCATAGAGAGTCAATAAAACCCGGAATGGTTAAACGCATTGCGTTAATTATATGGATTCCAGTGATTTTTATTAGCTTGTCATTCTTATTCGGTGCCCAGTATATAGCTTTCGTGAAGCATTCATTGCTATTTCGTGTGATAGCTAATATCTTTGTTGGCGGCTTGTCAAGGGCATCAGGCATGTATGCTCGACAGATTCTAGAGGCTGAAGGTATTGATTGGGGAAAGATTCTGCGATGGGGATTATTTGGCGGTATTTATGTTGGCGTAGTTGTTTTTGGAGGCTGGTATTGGGTGCTAACTAAGTTTGTTGATAGTGTGTTTTGGAAAGTTTTTTTAGATGTCGTTGTTTTTGCTGCTGTCGTAGGGCTGCCTTCAAATTTCTTTATACATAAATATCTTGTTGCCAAAGATAAGAGCTCACTTCATTTCAAAGATACAGTAAAAGATTATCTACGGCTGTATATATGTAACTTAATATTTTGGGCAATAGGGCTGTCTATGGGCTGGTTTAAATGGCCGCAATATATAGTTCTTATTGCCGCAAATATGGGCCTGTTTTGGTCTGGTGTGCTGGTTTACTTTCTTGATATCTGGCTTGTTAGGTTTAAAAATACAATAGATAGAGGCAGTTATGTTGAAACATTTTGTGCGGTTGAACCAGGCGAAGGGGAAACTACGTCAGAACAATTACGGTATTGCTTACGGCAGATGAAACCTTTAATAAACAGCGGGGGCAAAGTAGTAAAACAGACAATTCTTTTTAAGGCTGGAAGTAGTATTGAATTTAGAGAAGTAAAGAAACTTTTGCAAAATGAACTGACAAAGTTTTTTGGTGATAGCTCGCCGCCGACCAGCTTTATTGCTCAACGTCCTCTTAGCAACAAGCAATTATTTTTTGAGGCTAGGATTATTACTCCTAAAAAAGGGCAGGATGTAGAAATTGAATATAAAGACAGTCAGGGAGTTAAGTATACAGTAGTTAAGCACGACGGCTTAAAATGGGTTTATGCCGCCGGAATAACAGATGATGCAAAACAGGATAGATTGTCTCAGTCTCAAGCAGCTTTTGAGATTATGGAGTCTATACTCAAAGAAGAAGGATTAAAATTTAATGATGTCCTCAGGCAGTGGAATTATATTGAAGATATTGTCGGGTATACAGCCGATGGCACAAAGCAGATGTATCAGATATTCAATGATGTACGAAGCTTATATTATGCTAAAGCTGATTTTTCTCAAGCCGGCTATCCAGCCGCTACAGGTATTGGCACACAGGCTGGAGGGATAGTTTTAGAATTTATTGCTTTAGACAAAAGCGCAAGGTCGGATGTTTTAGTTGCCGGAATAAAAAATCTTAAGCAAATTAATGCTCATGAGTATAGGCAGCGCAAGTTGGAAGGAGAGGCTATTGAAGCTGTTGGCAAGAAAACAACGCCTAAGTTTGAACGGGCAAAAATTGTTTTAATTGAAAAATCCGGCCGAATTTATGTTTACCTATATATATCAGGTACAGCTTCTATTAGAGGGGAGGATACCCAGTATACAAGCGTTGAGTTTGCTCTTCCCCGCGGTGCGAGAGAGCAATTCAAAGATAAGCTTGTTGGCAGGGAAGTGCAAGGTGATTTCATTAAATTATCCGATGCACAAGACATCTTAAACTCAGGAGAGGGTCTAAGGCTGTTGGCTAGTACGCTTTATGTCGTAGAAAGCCGGAAACCAATACCGGAAAAGTTAAAAAGTTTAATTAATGATGGTGGTGTAAGATTCTGGAGCGTAGTTACCTTAGAAGAAGGTTCTTTATTGTCAGATGTAAGCAAAGCCATTCCCGTCTTAGAGGCGCCTCTTACAGGAAATGATTGGGTTGGCCCTGATATTAAGAAACAAACTCAACTTACCGTAGATAATATAGAATACCTTATTTCATCAGAAAACTTGTCCCATCTAGAAAACCTGGGAGAAAATTATAATGCTGTCGGTGCAGATTTGTCTGATTCATTGAGAATGAAGACTTATGTTAAGGAATTTAATGATGGAGCAGATGTTAAGCAAGTTTTTAATGAAGGTATAGCTGTGTTGGGAGATGTTTGCCGGCCGGACTTATTAGTTGAGATTGAAGGAGAAGCAGGCAGGAGCGTGCCGGCTGACGCTATATATTTTAATTCTGACAATTCTATCGATAATGGAAGCATGCCTGCGAGAAGTTTTAAGGTTTCTGTCAGGCCTGATGAAAGCTATGAGGTAATAATGTCACAAAGGGTTTTTGATTTTACCAATCCTCTTTTAGCGCAAAACATTGCCGGCAAAAAAGCATTTTATGTGGTGGATAACGGAGTGGGTGAAAAGGCTATCTCTAATATTAAAAGATATAACCAGTATTACGGAATAGAGTCAGGAATTATGATTGTTCCCGGCGGAGAAAGCGTGAAAGAGGGCTTAGAATGGGCATATAAAGTAATAGAGAAAGC
>JBAYNQ010000066.1:0-6841 GCA_041678705.1 Candidatus Omnitrophota bacterium | reverse complement strand
TCGGCATTGATAGAAAACAGGTTTCAGTTTTAGTAGGCGGCGGAGCCGTGCTGGATATGGCTGGTTTTGCTATGAGCATTTTGCACCGAGGAGTAAGGCATATTCGTATACCTTCAACACTCCTTGCGCAAATAGATGCCGGAATAGGTACAAAAAACGCGGTAAATTTTATAGGCCAGAAAAACTTTTTAGGGGTATTCCGGACACCTAAGATTGTTATTGTTGACTCGTCACTTTTATCTACTTTAAGCGTAAGGCAAATGGTTGCCGGTATGGCTGAAGCGGTAAAAGTTTCTTTAATAAAGAACAAGGTGCTTTTTGAACTTATTGAAACAAACTATCAGGATGTTTTGCGTAAAGACTCATTGCCCGAGAGCAAAATGCAGGAAATTATGTGGCTGACTATCATTGCGCATTTAGAGCAAATTCATACCGATCCCTATGAGTTAGAGCTTGCCCGGCCGCTTGATTATGGCCATGAGTGGGGACATCGTTTAGAAATGGTGACGAACCACCGGCTTAATCATGGCGAAGCAGTGGGTATAGGGATGGCTATAGATAGCTACATCTCTTACAAACGAGGCTACATTAGTGAAAAGGAGTTAGAGCGTATTTTAACAGTTTTAGAGGCAATTGGCTTACCTATATATGATATAGGGATAACTGTGGGGGCAATTTGGCCGGGCCTGGAGAGTTTTCGCAGGCACTTGGGTGTAGAGCTTACTATTTCATTGCTTGATGGTATCGGGAAAAAACAAGATGTGCATGAGATTAATAAGATAGAGGTATCTTCAGCCTTGGGTTATTTAATGAATAGGGAAATGCGTCGTAGGATTCCCGCACACATAGCTATTGATAAACCTACCACACCTATAGTTATAAGAGATATCATAGCATGCAGTAGGCCCAAGAAAGAGCCTTATGAGCCAAAAAATAATTTACCGCCGATAATTCGGGATTATATTGTACGTGATAAGCCGTTTGATAATGGCGGTTTGCCTATGCCTATAGAAAATAATGCTTATCCTTTTACTGTGTCAAGCGGAAAACACCGTATGTTAGCTACCAGATTTGGAGAAAAAGACTTAGGAAAAGTAACCTTGAGGAAAGATTTAACCGGAAGATACAGAGTTTTTCAGGTAAGCCATGTTGAATATCCGGTTTCCGATATAGATACCGATTATATTGCGGAATTAATTAATGCCAGAAAAGGATTTCTAATAAATGCCCCGCCGCAGCTTACTTTAAATTTTACTCTGGATTCTGAAAAACTTAAGGGAACCAGCAAGGGCAAGATTTATTTAGCTGCGGCTGAAACCTTGACCTCGACCATCAATTTACATCCTCTCTTGTGCTTTACGCCTGAAATAATTCAGGAAGATGCCTTATTTCATCAAATCAATTCAATAAAGAAAAATCCTTCCCGTGACTCTCTTTCGGCAAATTTAGACTATTGGGTTAAGTCTCCAGCAGAAAAGCTTAGTTCGTTTTTAGAACTGGCGAGATTGCTGAGTGGCCATATTGATAATGAATATAAATCGGGATTATTAAAAACCGCTTTGGCAAGAAATTACTTAATAAGAATACTAGCGAATTTAACAGATATGAGTGTTGAAGATATTGCTGTTATGTTTATTAGAAGGGGGTTGTCTTTTTTTGATTTAAAAGGCATAGGGATACCTTTGAAGAAATCTCTAAATATAATTCTGGATAACTTCTGTATTTATCATTTCTCATGTGATCCGCAAGATAGAGGCCTTCCTATTGTTGTAGTGTTTGATCAAGGAAATGAAAATGGTTTTTTATTTTTAATTGAGATTGAACAGGAATACCCAGGCAACTGGAGTATTGATTATGATCCTGAGGTCGGATATATAGTTGCAGGGGGTGTAATTTCTCAGGGTTCTGAGGTTGATGAGAACATCAGAAATTCAGTCTCTCTATTAAAAGATACTGATTATGTAGGAGCGTTAATGTATGGCGGCAGAGGTAACAATTTTTTTGATAACGGGATTGAAGGATTTTTCTTCGCGCCTATTTTACTTTCTGATGCTTCTGCAAGCAGCATTGAAATTGGCGCGAATATGAATTCTTTACTGCTTTTTGTGCCGGCCTTTTTGATATGTTCTTTTGTATTGATCGGCTTTCACTTTATAAGGGCTCTCTGGCGAAGATATTACAGGTCCATAATAGTCTCTAGTTCAAAATACCCGGAAGTATTGATTAGAAATTTTGAAGATGATGTGGAACCTTTTATTCGCGGGCAAGATTACTCTTTAGCGGTAAAACTTCCAGAAAAAGCTCTTGATTGTAAAACCCGGAAAGCCTTACGAAACTTACCGGCATGGGTTAAAACTAAAGAAGATATTGTTGTGTATAGCTTAATGGAGCTAACAAAAAATCTAGTCCATAATGGCAATTATATTTGGCCGGGCAAACCCTTGAAAGCTTCGTTCAAAAAACGCGCGGGAAAATTAGTTGCTATTTTTAGTAATCCTTTGCCTAATGAAGGGTTTAATTTTGATGAGGCAAGCCAATTTGGGTTTACTACTTGGCCGAATAAAAGAGATATTGTTGCTGGCTGGGGCCAGGGGTTATTTAGAGTTAGAGCTTTTTTTGAAAAAAGTATTGTTGCCGGGCAAATGACGGTAAGGTCCGGTGATAAATTATGGGTAGTTACCAATGAGGGCATTAGGTTAACTTCGGTGCCTTTTCAGAAAAAAGTAACCATAAAAGTTGAGGTATATTTATCTGCCGTATCAAATGGAATAGCAGACAAAAACAGAGCCAAAGCCCTTCTTCGAAGCCAAAGCAAACAAATTTCTCTGGATAACGGCGGAACAGTCCCGCAGTTAAGAATAGTCTCAATCGGCGGGATGTTTGAAGCCTTTTGCGGGCCTTCAAGTTCTCATACTGCCGGCGCAAATAAAATCGGCCGGGCAGCGAGAGAATTTATCGAGAGTAACCATTTAAAAATTGGACAGTTGTTAGGTATTAAAGTTGTTTTATACAGTTCTTTTGCTACAACCGGCCAAGGCCACCAGACTCCCCAGGCTTTAATGGGAGGATTACTTGGTGTTACTATGGATGATAACAGCCTTAAAGATGCGGCAGAAAATGCCGGTATAAAAGAGACCGAACTCAGGAAAGATGCAGTAGGAAAATATGAAGGATTTGTGTCTATCGCAGGTTTTGATATTCCTTTTGTTTTAGAAAGTGACACTGAAACTTCAGTTAACCATCCCAATACGGCAATTGTCGTTGTGCAGGGCAAGAATAAAATAATAAAGATTGTGGGCGAATCTCTGGGAGCCGCTAAAATTTTTGCCAAAGCTCATGTAGAGGACGAAAGCGGCAACATAATTGAAGAATTGGGGGTTGTCAGCGAACATCAAGGCAAGGCAAAGGCTCTCGATCCTCATGATTTCACTAAAGCCGGTGAACTTTTTTCTTTAGCTAATGCGGCCGGTAAAAGAATTTTTGACGTTGTGCTCGAAAAAGAAATTGAAAATATGGGTTCAAAACAGGCTGTCTATTCTTTTCAAGAGGAGCTAGTAGGCACAATGTTTAGAAGTATTGAAAGAGGGCTTGTTTGCCGGGAATCGACCCTTGCCAGGTACGCGGGAGATGTTTCCTGCAGGTTTAAGAAGTATTTAGAAGATAATAATCAGTTTGATGACTGGTATGTGAGGGCTGCTCTGTATGCGATTTCGGTATCTGAAGAAAATGCCCGGGGACGGCTGATTGTTGGTGCCCCTACCGGAGGCTCTTGCGGAGTAGTCCCGGGTGTGCTTTACAGTTTTTGTGAAGCAAAGAAAAAACTCGGCCAGACAGTTGAAAAGGAAAAGCTCATTGAGGCCCTTTTCTTTGCTCAGGTAATAGGAAGAATTGTCCAGGTAAATTATACTCTTGCCGGAGCCAAGGGGGGTTGTCAGGCTGAGATAGGGGCTGCTACGGCAATGGCTGCCGGTGCGCTGATGTATTTAGAAGGAGGAAATGACGAACAGATTTTTAACGCTGCATCTTTTGGCCTTCTTCATTGGTTGGGAGCAACTTGCGAGCCGGCAAAGGGTTATGTTGAGGTTCCCTGTATTGACAGAAACGGTTTGGCGGCGGCTTTGGCAGTATTAAGTGTTTTTAAGGCCTTAACTTTTAAAGGGATAATAGATTTTGATTCTGTAGTTGAGAAAGTTAAACAAGCCGGAGATTGTATGCCCCAGATGTTTAGGGAAGATTCCAGAGGAGCTTTAGGTACTTTTAGAGATAAGTCTTTGGCCAAGATGATTGGTGTTTCAAGAACTTTGTGGGAAAAATCTGAGAAATTTCGTGGCCAAAAGTCAAAAACGATGCATAAATGGGTTAAGCAGAAACCCCGGCTTGAACAAATAAGAAATGAGGACGTTTTTGACTTAAGGTGTGAAAGGCCGGAATTTGACGGATTTAGCCTGAGGCCGTTGTTCTATGCAGATTGTCTTGAATTAATCAATATTTCCGGTTTACCTTTTAACCAGTTGGACCTTTTCCCTGAGGAAATAAGAAAGTTTGGAAATGCTATATGCTTGGCTATTACAGATATAACTACAGACTTTAAACTTAATTTAACAGCCTTGACGAGTATGTTGAGACATATTTTTTCCCGTGTTGATTACTTTAAGATTAATGTGCGCAGCCGAATGGCTGTGTGCTCCGGATTTAGCGCAGGGCTTTCCGCATATATTTTAGGAGCGGAAAAATTTGATGAAATTTCAAGAGCCATAACTATGGCCATAACAAATATGCTTGGTTCAACTTATCATGTAGAGCCAAATTTCAGGGAGTTACGCGATGCTGCACTCATGAGTTCCCATTTAGCGGCTTTGGTCAGCTTAAGCGGCAGAAATTATCCGATAGAACTTCATTTTGCCGCAGGTTCAGTGGAGATGATAAATGGAGTTAGTAATAGCAGCCATTCTAAAGAAAACGGGGATACAGGAAGCTTTGACAACGGCGGCCAAACAATGCGGCATGCGATGCCCGGAACAGGAAATAGCGCCGGCTTTTTTATGCCCGCCTCGAATAATTTATGGGATGCCTTAATCGAGCGCCAAGAAGGAATAGTAAAAGCGTTAGAAGAAAGGGCAAATCAATTGGATAATGCTGATCCTTATTATAGCAGATTATATAGAAAATCCGCGGCAACTGAGCAGGAAAGATTGGCAGCTTTTTTAAGTTACAGAGTTTCTAACACCCCTTCGACAAGCAACAAACAATCTAATTTGCTGTCTCTCGAAAACGACGGAAATTTTTCAAAGGCGGAACCCGGAATAAGCATTGTGTCTCCCGAATTTACGAAAGAAAGCCTTGATAACGGTGGCTTTAATAGGAAGCCTTTTGACGTAAGCCCCAAAGAGGTTCTGCATCATCTTTCAGATGCTCCTAACCGAGAATATAATGGCCGGTTGGGAGAGAGGGAGGTTGTGTCTTATCACGGCAAGCTGGTTATGGCACCTGTTCCGGAATTATTTTATCATGGGACATCAAGCCAACGCGTAAAAGATATGATTTTTGAATCGGACGGTTTTTTAAATCCTCAGCCTGAAGAAGATCATTTAGGGGCTATTAAATATTTCACTTATCTTGATAGTCGAGGTGAAACTGCTAATATTCATGCATTTGCTCAAGGCGCAGTCCACAGATTTGGCGGAAGGCCAGTTATTCTTAAATTTAAACAAATAGATTTATCAAGCCATAATATTCCGGTAAGCCCGGGAAGCCTTGATCTATTTATCAAAGATTTATTGACAGGTGAGTACCGTTATGTTTTTGATGCTAAGAAAGGTGACATGTACATAAAAGTAGGCCGCTGGGACGGTTACGATTACACCTGCCTACCTATTCCTTTATTTTTATTGGCAGAAGATAGTAAAAAACAGCTCATTGAGGCTCTAAAGCAGGATGCCAGGGATAAAGACGTTAATTTGAGTGAAGAAGAATTAGCTGTTATTTACAGAGCTCTTTATGCAACCGGAATTAAAAAATATAGAGTTGTATTTAGCCTTGATAATGGTGGAAGCCGGCAAACTTCAAAAAAAGAGGTGGATAGAACCAAGAATTTGTTCGAGTCTCTCGACAACGGCGGCAAGAAGATAGGTGCACCGGATGAGGCAGCCCAGCAATTATGGAATTTATGGCGTCAAGGAATAACCGTTGTCTTTGACCAGAAATCCGAAAGGGGACAAGCACTAAAAAAGAGATTGGTCAATGAAAGAGGATTTGCTTCTAATAGAGTGCAGGTTTTTACCGCACAAGGTTATGCAATTATGGCGATTAAAGAAGGTGAATTACCTCCAATTACCCTTGCCGTAAATAATTTAGCGAATATACCTGCAAAGCCGGCCGGGCCGGGAGGCAGAATGGCTTTCTCATTGAGGTCAAGCCATGTTGCGCCAGGCTTTAGTGTGCTGAATGGCGCCGGCAAATTGACTGTAGATAATATTCTCACGCGCCTTGATATTTATGTAGAATCTCGGGTGGCCAGAAGGGGAGGCCGCAATGAGAATGAGGATGAATCTTTCTTAGACAATGGCGGTTTTTCCAATAATGGGCTGCGGGTAGGAGAGGTTAGGCCTTTTTCGAAAAGATATATTGAGCAAGCGCAAAACAGCTTAGAATCAGGAGTTAATAGATTATGGTTGAGCATTTTCCCTTTCTATCGGCATGGCTGTGAGGCTGCTTGTCAAAAAATACAAGAAAAATTTGTAAGAAATGACCCTTTTGACATGCAGGGTGTAATTGTTGGCAATACGATTGAGCTGGCAAGATTTTCTAAAGATTTTTTAGTAAAGTGTTCCAGCGATATCTC
>JBAYNQ010000065.1:0-6857 GCA_041678705.1 Candidatus Omnitrophota bacterium | reverse complement strand
GTAAATGTAGAATATGGAGAATATTAACAAAGCCGGCAAAACAAAGGAAAAATTAGCTGACTTTTCTCTAATCGACTCTTTTCTCATCTTTTCAAGACTCTTTCTTTTACGTCCTGGATTTCTTTGGCTATCTCCTCAGGAGTTTTTATCCCCATAACAACCTGCTGTAAACCTTTGTTCATTACTTCAAGAACTCTTGAATCTTCATTGTATGGCCAGACATTGGGATGAGTAAGGATATTCAAGTCCTTAGCTAAACCTGTCAAAAGCTCGGAGAGACCTTTTTGACAATTCTTTGTAGACGGAAGATTGTTCGTTTCTTTGGCTAAAAATTCCTGTTGACCTTTTTCAGTAAGCCACTTTAAAAACGCAACTGCCTTTTCTTTAACAGGAGAGTTGGTGTTTACCATGAACGACGAACCGGCCCCGCCCCATATTTTTACGGGATAAGCAGATGAAACCTTTGGTAAAGGAAAAAAAGTATAATTAAGCCCCGGGGAAAGCTGTTTGTATACATTTATTGACCAGCTGCCGTTAAAAGAAAACCCGGCTTTAGCCTTAGAGAAAGAGTCTTCGGCTTCTTTATTTATCATAGTGGTAATATCAGAAGCCAGGATCCCGGAGTCTTTTATCTTCTTAAAAAAAGAAAAAACTTCTATCCATTGAGGATCTGTATAAGATACCTCTCCGTTTATTGTAGCCAGAAACTTCTTTTCCCCCATGGTATTGATAGCCCACTCAGTTGCCAGGGCATTAAGCAGCCAACCCTCTCCCCAGCCACAAACAAAACCATCAACGCCGCAGACCTTCTTTATTTTTTTAGCGTAATCAATAAATTCATCGAATGTCGCTGGTGCTTTTTCGGGGTCTAAGCCGGCTTTTTCAAAGAGATCCTTATTGTAAAGAAACTCCATAACGGTAATGTCAATCGGCACACCCCATACACCAGGTTTGACCCCATAGATATTGTTCTTACCAAAGCTCACCACCTCCAAGGCCTGAGGATAAAAGCTTTTTTTCCAGATTTCTTTATCCTGAGCCATATAGCCGCTCAGGTCTAAAATATATCCGGCTCGGATAAATGAAGCCAAAGTTTTCTTCTCTCCTAAAATGCCGAATACATCAGGCAATCTTCCGGCCCGGGCGGCAGCAATAACTTTCTGGGAGTATATATCCGGAGGAGAAAAAAGTTTGAATTCAATCGGAACTCCGGTTTCCTTCATGTAGAGGTCAGCTAATTCTTCCAGAGAACCCTTTCTGTCATTCATCCAGTGCCAGATTACTATTTTGTCTCCCTGGGACTGGTTAGAAGCGCAGCCAAGAAAAAGCACAATAAACAAAGCGGATAAAACTAAAAATCTAAGCCTACGGTTCATTACTCCTCCTTAAAATTTCTCCTCAAGAAAAAAGAGAAATAGTTTATCATAAACTTTCTAGCCTAGCAAATGGTAATTTATCTGCGATATCCAAAGGATCAATCAAATACTACAGTTTTATTATTGTATGTCAGTATCTTTCTTTCCAGGTGCAAGCGAAGAGCTCGGCTTAAGACGGCCCTTTCTAAATCCTGGCCTTCTCGTTTAAGGTCGTTGAGAGTATTTCTATGCCAAATTCTGGCGGTATCTTGCTCGATTATTGGCCCGGCATCAAGCTGTTCAGTTACATAATGGCTGGTAGCCCCTATAACCTTTACGCCCCGGCTCCAGGCTTGTTCATAAGGATTGCTGCCGATAAATGCTGGCAGAAACGAATGGTGTATGTTGATTATTCTGTTCGGGTAAGTATCGACGAATTGCCTGGTTAAAATTTGCGAATAACGAGCCAGGACTATTATTTCAATCTTTTCCTTTTTAAGAAGAGCCAATTCCTTTTTTTCAATTTCGATTTTATTTTCCGGGCTTTTCCGATACTGACAAAAACGAATATTGAATTCCCTGGCTATTTTAGCAGCAGCAGGATGATTGCTGACGACAAGAGGGATTTCGCAAGATAAATAGTTTTGGCTATTCTTGATAAGTATATCCTGCAGACAATGCATATGACGGGAAACAAATATGGCAACTCTTGGCCGATCACTGCTAAAATGCAGCGACCATTTCATCGAAAATTTTTCTGCCAAAGTTAAAAAATCTTTCTTTACGTTGTTTCTTGAAATCTTAAAATCTTCAAGAGACCACTGAACTCTCATAAAAAAAGTATTAGTTTGATAATCTATGTGCTGGTCAGCATGTTCAATGTTGCCGCCGTTTTCATAAATGAAGTTAGCAACAGCGGCAGTAATTCCTTTCTGGTCAGAGCAAGATATTAAAAGAATTGCGGAATCCATGTTCTAAAACCCTTTTTTATTTTTTTTCCGACAAGGTAAGATATTTAAAATAATCACCATCAGTTGTCAAAATAAGGGTTGTATCCTGATTAATGGTACTACTGTAAGTCTGCAGTGTCTTAGTAAAAGAAAACAGTTCCGGGTCGTTACTGTAGGCCTGGGCATAAATTCGAGCGGATTCAGCGTC
The DNA here is from genome assembly GCA_041678705.1 of Candidatus Omnitrophota bacterium. Taxonomy (GTDB): domain Bacteria; phylum Omnitrophota; class Gorgyraeia; order Duberdicusellales; family 4484-171; genus JAQUWY01. The sequence continues at coordinate 4,344 of JBAYNQ010000065.1, read as the reverse complement.
AGCCTGGCCTTTAATGCCCTGTGACTCTTTATAAGCTCCTGAGAGTATGGATTTAAGTTCTTTTTCAGTGCGGCCTTCAATTTCCGCCCGCACCCCTCTTCCTTCCGAGCGGTATTTTTCAGCTGCCCGGCGGCGCTCAGCAATCATGCGTTCATACACTTTGAGGCGTACCTCCTCAACATAGTTGACCCTCTTGACTCTTACGTCAAGAAGCTCTATTCCGTACCTGGGGCCTAAATCTTCGCGGGCTTTTTGTATTACTTCCTGTCGTATCCTATCTCGCCCCATCTTTACTATTTCAAGAGCTCCTTCTCCGATAAATTCTTCTTCTTTCCTCAATTCCTCTCTCTGTTCGGCAATGCGGTCTGAAGAACGTACCAATTCGATCAAATTTTGAGAAGTTACGGCGTCTCTTACAGCAGCATCAATTATCCCATCAAGTATGGCATGAGCACCTCTTTCATTAGAAACAGACTTAAAGAACGCCAAAGCATCTTTTATCCTCCAGCGAGCTGTCGTATCTATCCAGATGTACTTTTTATCTTTTGTCGGTATCTGGCTGGGATAACCATCCCATTCCAGAATGCGTTTATCAAATAGATTCACTTTTTCAAAAAAAGGTATTTTTAATTTAAGGCCGGCTTTGGTAATCGGCTCCCCTCTTGGCTTGCCCCAGAGGGTAAGCACTACCTGCCTGCCTTCTTCGACAACATAAAAGGGATTACCAAAGGCAACAAAAATCAGGGCTAAACCAGCAATAAACAAAACTATATTTTTATTTTTCATTTTTTAAATTAAGCAGCGGTAATATGCCTTGCTGTTTAGGGTCAACAATATACTTTTTACCAGCGTTCTTTAATATTTCGCCCATATATTCCAAGTAGAGACGTTTAAGGGTTACATCCTTGGCCTGTTCATACTCTCGTTGTAGGAGAAGGAAGCGTTCGGTATCACCTTGGGCCACATTTATCTTTTCTAATGCGTAGCCCTCTGCTTCCTTGACCATCTTAAGGGCTTCACCTTTAGCTTGAGGCATCTTCTGGTTATATACTTCCCAGGCCTGGTTGATTAATTTTTCTTTTTCCTGTTTGGCCTGATTTACCTCATTGAAGGCCGGCTTTACTGGATCCGGCGGGTTAACGTCCTGAAGCTTTACTTTAACGATTTGTATGCCGGCTTGATAATTATCAAGTATGCGCTGCATTTCTTCCTGCGCTTTTATATTGATTTCTATTCGTTTGGTAGTTAAAACTTCATTAAAAGTATAGTCTCCGGTAATAGCTCGTACAACTGATTCTGATATATCTCTTATAGTTTTGTCGGCATCACGCACATTGAACAAAACCTTAAAGGGATCATTTATCTTGAATTGTACTATCCATTCTACGTCTAATACATTCAAATCCCCTGTAAGCATCAGTGACTCGTCATCGTAAGAGGCCTGGCTGTAGACAGACTTTACTCCTGAAGATTTTGTCCTAAAACCAAATTCATCAGTATAAACCTTTTCTACTTTGACTGGTATAGCTTGGTCAACGCCAAAAGGGATTTTAAAATGCAACCCCGGATTTGTAATCTGGGTGAATTTACCAAATCGCAGCAACACTCCGACTTCGTTCGGTTGAATGGTATATATGGACCCCTTTAAAGCAAGTAAAAATATAACAATCGAGACGACTAAAGGGATAGACACAAACGAGAAAGATTTGAAAGGTATTCTCTCCTTCAGGTTCTGAATGATTTCATCGGGATTTCTCGGCTCAAAATTCATATATTAGATTGTATCACAGAAGCTTGTTTTATCAAGTTTTTTTACTCCCGTCGTAAACGATTTCAGCTGCCAAGCCTATTCCATAGGTAAACAATATTTCCATAACGATGCCCGAAATTAATGGAATTTTTCTTTCCCAATGCGCCGATTGCAAAACAAGGACAAAAAGCGTATATATAGAGTTTAAGATAATATAGACATTGAACAAAAACTATGGTATTCTTAAACAAAATGGTTTAGCAATGAAAGAAAAAAACAAATTTTCCATAATCTGGAAGTTATACTGGCTCCGCATAACTGTAGTAATCCTATTGATTCTGCTTGCTACTAGTTTTATCTGGACAATCAGTGTTGGAATGCAGTCTTTCTTCTCCATGGAATCCTTCTACCGCAAGTCTCTTCAGGCCAGCATGGCCTTTTCCTTATACATAGGAATTTTCCAGGCATTATTCTTTGCCAGCATCTACATGGGATTCCACTATTTCTTTTTCTTTGGCGGCGGAATGGCAAAATTAAGCCGTAAAAAAGTAAAGCCTGAACATGTAAACATAAAATGGAAAGATGTTGTTGGGTTAGAGTCCATAAAAAAAGAAATCTGGGAAGTTATACAATTGATAAAAGACCGAACCCAAACTAAAGTTTCGGGAGGAAAAATTATTAAAGGGGTTCTCTTGGCAGGCCCGCCCGGTTGCGGAAAAACCTACCTAGCAAAAGCAATCGCAACCGAGACCAAGCTTCCTCTCTTGCACGCTACAGGAAGCGAATTCCAGGGAATGTTTCAGGGCATGGGTACTTCACGAGTGAAAAGCCTCTTTAAAGAAGCAAGAGCTCTCAGCGAAATCCATGGAGGCTGCATCATTTTTATAGACGAAATCGACAGTATTGCCCGGCCCAGGGTAGCGCCTTCGGGTATGGGTAGCGGCATGGATTACAACGCTACAGTAAACCAGCTTTTGACTGAGATGGATGGATTGGCCAGCAGCAAGCAGAACATCGTAGTAATGGCTGCTACTAATGTTTCAGAGGCTGAGCTTGACCCGGCACTTATGCGAGCCGGAAGGTTTGACCGCAAGATATATGTTGGCCTACCGGGATTGGGGGAACGCGCGCAGATAATCAGCTACTATTTAGAAAAAATCAATTATGATAAAACTAACCTATCGGTGGATAAACTTGCCCGGATGACTGTAGGTAATAGCCCCGCTGATATTGCCAACATAATACGTGTAGCCGCGCTCATTGCTCAAAGAAAGAAAAAAGCAACAGTTGATATGTCAGATATAAATGAAGCTCGGGAAAGGATAATACTGGGAATAAAATCAGAAATTTCTTTATCGAAACAGGATAAAAAAATAGCCGCCTATCATGAAGCCGGACATACCATAGTTACTTATCTTCTGGTTCCTACGCAAGATGTATTCAAGGCGAGTATAATTCCCCGAAAGGCAGCCGGAGGAAGCACCTGGACAGCAGAAAAGGAAGAACGTTATATCCCTGACAAAGAGTATATCCTGGGAGAGATAAAGAGCTTGCTGGGAGGCTACGCTGCAGAAAAAATTAAATTTGGCTCAACCTCAGCCGGCGTAGGAGACGATTTAAGAAAAGCTAACCTTTTAGCTGAGAAAATGGTCAAAAGCTGGGGAATGGGAACCTCCGGCCCGGGCGGAGTATCCGGTGAGCGCTGGATGCCTTCCCAGATAGCCGAAAGAGATAAAGAAGATATCGTCAATAACTGTCTTGACGAAGTAAGTAAGATTTTAAGAAAAGAAAAACCAATCCTTGACGAGATGGCAAATCTTCTCTTAGATAAGGAAGAGATTGATTACGATCTAATCGAAGATGTATTCAAGAAAAACGGCCGCAACAGGATGACCTATCTTATTGAAAACATACGTAATGACAAAAAAGACGGCTTAAGCTGGGACGACCTTGTCGGCATGGATGAGGTAAAAGAAGAAGCCAAAGAGATTGTAAGGTTGATCAAGGATCGTGTTGCAGTCAAAGAGGTCGGCGGCCAAATTATTAAAGGCTTGCTTATGTTCGGCCCGCCTGGCTGCGGAAAAACCTATTTGGCTTCAATCTTGGCCCAAGAAGCTGGAGTGCCGTTTATCACAAAAGCCGGTTCGGAATTTGTCGAGATGTTTGTCGGTGTCGGAGCAAGCCGTATTCGGCATATGTTCCGTGAAGCTAGAGAAAAGGCTCTGGATAAAGGCGGCTGTGTTATATTCATTGACGAAATTGATGCTCTTTGTGCAAAACGCGCTCTTGGCCAAGGCTTTGGCGGAACTCAAGAACACAACCAAACTCTCAACCAATTTTTGGTAGAACTGGATGGCTTAAAAGAAAAAGACGCACCTTGCAATATAGTAGTTATAGGAGCCACCAACGTAGATGAAGCCCATCTTGACCCGGCAATTATTCGTCCAGGGCGATTTGACCGTAAAATGTATATAAGCTTGCCTACTTTTGAAGAGCGTAAAAAAATATTTGACTATTATCTAAGTAAAATTAAGTATAACAAAGAAGAGATCGATCCTGAAAAGTTTTCCGGCATCACCCCGGGGTACTCCCCT
>JBAYNQ010000064.1:0-6872 GCA_041678705.1 Candidatus Omnitrophota bacterium | reverse complement strand
TTCTGTTTTTTTGTCTTTTGGTTTTTTAGTTTTTCTCAACCTCAGCCTCAGCCTTAACCTATATAGTCTATCGTCTATGGACTATGGACTATGGACTATGTTACGGCTACTTCTGTTTGGTATCTTTGCCCAGAATACTTTCAACTTTTTCCCTTAAGTTTTCAATTTCAACCGGTTTAATAAGATAATCCTCATTGAGGAGTTTTTTTGCTTTGGATTTAGATTCTTCATCGTCTCTTCCGGTAAGCATTACAACGGGAATGTGGCACGTGTCGGGAATTTTTTTCAAAATCTCCAGAACCTCGAAACCGTCTATGCCTGGCATCATTATATCTAAAAGTATCAAATCTGGCCGCTGCTCTTTAGCAACCTCAATGCCGCTTTTGCCGTCAGAAGCAGTAAAAACCTCATAGCCGGCTCTTTCAAGATTCTTTTTTGTAAAAAAACAAAAATCCTTTTCATCATCAATAGCAAGAATTTTCTTCATAACCGCCCTCTTTTTGCAGTATCTACCAACCGATATTATTCCAAAATTCTGTTCAGGCATTTTCGTTTTCAGTCCCGGGAACCTCGATGTCTTTGACCTTTTCTCTGATCGCTATTTCATCAGCCGGCTGAAGTTGCAAAAATTCTAACCCGGCATCATAGAGAATAATCCCTTCCAGATATTCGCTGCTACGTTCTTTAACCCAGACAACCTTACTTTCGCATTTGACCGGTTTCTGATCCAAGAAAATTTCAAGGCCGGCAAAAGAAGAAACATCTAAGCTGTCCTTTAGGGTTACTCTCAATCCGCCTTCGCTTAAATCTTCGGTATAAGCGGAAATAGTTTCTTTCCCAGGCACTTGGATATGGACCGTAAAAGGATACTTGGTCCTTACAAACCTTCTTTTGTTTACGCCATCCCATTTCATACAAACCTCTTTTTATTTTTTCTGGTCCGTCAATTTCAAAGAAGGCTCTTCCTTGAAATCACCGATTTTGCCTTTCTCAAAATAATCTCTGAGAGAGCTTGCCGCAAACTCCGAAAGATTGTGATTCAGAGAAGAAACCTCAATTTTTGTCCTAAGTTTTCCCGTCTCGGTAAAAAAAACTGCCACTTCCGTTGACGAGCTGCAGCTTGGAAACACCCTATTAAAGTTAGTAGCGATAACAAAATTCTTCCTTCGGCTGCCTCGGTAAAAATCAACCTTTAAGCTTTTTAGGCCTTCTTCTATTTCGTTATAACAGGTAAAAATATCCTGGTTGCAGGTAAAGCTGTAAATTTTGCCTTCTGTTCTAAAAGGTGCTGTGCCCACGCCGAAAAGACGGCTTATCTCTACGGGTGAGCAGCCTAAAAAAAACAAGAAAACAACAATAGCGCATCTCTTTACCATTCTTTTATAATAGCTTCCTTGAGTTTTTTTTCAAGTCCTAAAACAATCACCTTCTGTATACAAAAAAAGGTATTCTTGTATATTGTGCCTTTTCAAAATAATCAATATTAAGAGATTTTACTTTCTTAATAGATAATGGATACAAGCAAGCACACAGAAAAAAGCAAAAATACCCGTAGAATAGAAAACGGAATCGATACCAAGACGGTCCATTATTATACCTGCTCCTATGGGGGCGATTACCAAAGCGATGCTCATAACCGCCGAAAATATCCCCATCCACCTTCCCATGCCAATTTTCTGGCCCACCCCCACGGAAAGATTAGATATAGCCGGCACAGCTACAGCAACTCCCAAGCCCACAAAACAACCGGATAATAAAAGCGCTCTAAAGTCCGGGCAAAAAGGAAGTGTAAAAACCGCCATCATCGAAATAGATACTCCAATTGCCCCCTGTAATATTTTCCCCAGGCGGCCATAATAATCGGCTACTTTACCCGAAGGAATTTGTAAAAGCCCGGCTATAAATATTGCAAGAGATATAATGAAACCTATGTGTATCATATCCAGAGAATCTTTTATCCCTATTGACGGCAAGAATGACATAAACACGGAAAAAAGCGCTACTGAAGCAAACGCCATTATTAAAATAACTCTTACATAATCTTTTCTGAACAATGCCTTAAAAGACAAAGACGTTGATTCATTTAGTAAAGTTTTACCTTTAACATCGGGAAGAAAAAATAATACTAAGAAAAATGTTAAGCCTGCCAAAGCTGCCATAGCATAAAACACCGAAGCAAAGCCGCATCTTTGGGCTAGTTCTCCTCCAATAAGCGGCCCCGTCGCTACTCCAAAATAAAATACCGTATAAAACATTCCCATGGTCAGGCCTTCTTTGCCCCGGCGGGCCAACTCACCCACATAGGCCATGACAATCGGTAATATCATCCCGGCCGATAAACCATGGATGAGACGGACCAAAACAAGAAAATAAACATTGCTGGCCTTAGGATAAAAAAAAGATACCGCAGCATAAACAAACAACCCCGAAACTACAAATACTTTTCGGCCTATTTTATCTGAAACTTTCCCTATGAAGGGAGTAATAATGCCCCTGGATATCCCAAAACCGGCAAACACCATGCCTATCCAAAACCCATTAGCTCCGTGGTGTTCTACGAGCTCTGGCAAAAAAGGCGAGATTATAGCCAACCCTAAAGCAGCAGAAAAAGCAGTCATCATAAGAAGACAGAAAGTTCTAATGCGCATATTATTTAATTATAACACCACAACAAGTGAAACCAAAGAAAGGGTTAAAAACCGTTGACTTTCCCCAGAAATTATTCTGATTCAAGCAAAATTTGTATTTGATTAGCTAAGACAGAGAATTATCAAAAATCTTTGGCAATTTATCTTTTTTTTCGATTTTCGATTTGTTGTCGATTACTTTTAAGGCCGGCTGTTTCTTCGCGCCGGCCGGCGGGGAGGCACTGGCAGGATATCCTTGTAAATATCAAAGGCATCACCCTTTTCCATATGCAAAAAATGCCCGGCGCCCTTTATGACTCTGACCTCGCAATCAGGGATCTGCGAAGAAAGAAATTTAACATCCTCGAGGTCAATGATCGTATCTTTTTCTCCATAGACTAAAAATGTCTTTTCCCGGATATTGGAAAGTTTAATCAGGTCTCCTATTTTCTTTGTCGACACCACTGCCAGCCCGTGCTCATAAAAAGCATTCAGGTTCTCCTGGCTCATCGAATGAAATTGTTTGATAATCTTATTCTTAATATTCTCCGGAAGATTCTGGCCAAAACTGTTTATTAGTATATCAGCCATCTCCTGCCTGTTCCCCGAATCTACTGCGATGCCTTTTTTGATAGTCTCAACCATCATATCATTGGCTTTCGTTCCCAGGCTTGCCAGACATAATTGCTTTGCCTGCCCATGATACCTTGCGGCGAAGGCCATAGCGATTATCCCGCCCCAGGAAGCGGCACACAGTGTAACTTCCTTATTTGTGCCGGTAGCTTTTATTACCTTGTGCAAAATATCCACCTGTTCATCCAACGTAACCAACGATGGCCCTGAAACCACCTTACCTCTGCCCTGGTTAGGAAAATCAAAAAGCACCACTCGATAGTGCGAAGCATAACGCTCCATAAAGGTATACCACATTGCCATAGATTGCTGCACTCCATTAAGGCATATAATATGCGGCCCTTCGCTTTCATAAATCCGATAGGGAATAGAAAATCTCCCTAACTCAATGGTACCTTTCACAATTGCTAAGCCGGTACGCGAAAATTTGGTAAAATTGGATACTTTTGCCATTTATTATCCCGTTTAATTAAGGGTTTTTTGTACTTTTTAAATAAGCTTTTCTGTCATTCACCGCTTTCTTAACTCTCATACCCACGCCAAAACCGCTTAAGCCTTCAGCTTGAGCCTTGTGTGCCGCACCGGAAGCAATACTGGCTGCCTCTAAAACATTATCGCCGCTTTTAACTAACTCTGCCACCGCGGCAACCGCGTTTTTTAAGGCTCTTGATTTTACGCCTTCGTTCCATAAATCCAATAGAACAGTTTTTAAATCGGATATTTTTACATTTAATGCAATCATCTTTTCTACTGAAGGCTCCACAGTCTTTATAAATTCATCGGATACGCCTTCATTTTTTAATTCTAATTTTAATTGCTTGGATGTTTCGTCAATCCCCTTACAATATCCTGAAAAAGCAATGAAAGAAACAATTACAACAAAAATAAAAAATATACGTGAATAACCCTGTTTAAACATAAATAATCACACCTGATTGCATTCTTTTAGTAAAGCTCGAGCGGATATTTGAAAAACAGCCGTAATCATTGCGGTTAGCATAACTATTTAGTTACCTATCCCGGTAATAAAAACGAAATAGCTAAGGCTGTTGGACAGACAGAGCCTAAACTTGTTTAGAAGCTATATTTAAATGTTAATGATCCGCCGACTTCATAGTAATCATCCTTAAATATTGTATTACAGTCAGCAATCACGGTTACATTCTTTTTGTTGAAAAACTCAAGACGCAAACCAAGGTCAAAGGTTGAAGGCGCCGGTTTATAGCCAACAGTCTCAAAAGAAGTTCCGCCGCCGGCAAAAGAAGCGATAGTTTGGTCCTGGTCTCGTATTACATCGTAAAAGTAACGAAACCGTAATTCTGGAGTAATAAGGCTATTGTTTGTCTCAAACACCTTGCTTATTCTACAGCCTATACCCGGCTGAAGAGTGTTATAGGTCTGAGACTCCACACTAAGATTTAATGAGTCAGCGCCTGTTTCTGTATAGCTGGATAAATAAAGATATGTATAATCCAAAGCTAAAAGCGGGGTAATGTCAAAACCATTTTTATTGAATTTATACCCTGCTTCAATATAACCTGAGAGCTGCTGGCCGTTATAGTCAGATTTAGCAGTCCTGTCTATATTGCCAACATCAATGTGCCTCGAGCTATCGTATTTATTGTAGCCGTAAGTCAAAGCTGCATCAATAACATACGGTTTATCCTTACCCTGGTATTCTCCATAGAATCCGGTTTGATAGCTGTCAATACTAGTACGTCCGTAAATACCCTTTGACTTTATTTTACCAAAACCAAAACCTTGCGCCAAACCTAAACGTAATGCCCCGTCTACAAATAAACGGTCAATACCTAGAATAGTACCCCATATCGTTGCCCGGTAGCCGTTGCTCAATCCACGCGCGTCTTGGTCAGAGTGGTCTCCGTAAAATTGAGCCCAGATATTATTTTTAGGGATTAATTGCTCCATTGGCTGGCTATCGGCTTTCTCTTCTTCTTTCTCCTCTATTTTTGAATCCTGTAATCTCAAAATCGCGGCTCCAACAAGCTTATCAATAAAATCATTAGAAACGGTTGTTTGCCCGCCATCAAGAATAGGGTACATTGTGTCCATAGCCTCTGTTATTTCCTCATTGGAACTGAGACTATCTAACTGCCCTTTTACAGTTGCCAAATCACCAAGAGTAGGAGCATTGTCAAGCGCCCTACCAACTTCAGCAGCATTACGATTTAAAGCCGCGGATTCATAATCAGTCCCGCGTATAACATTAATCCACAAATCATTGTCGCTGGCTGAACCGGTAATGGTAAATAGAGGGCTATCCCAAGTTATAACCGGAACATTCAGCCCGGCCCCGGCAGCACCGTCTATAATCTTAAAAGTATTGCCGGTAAGAAGCCCTGTAACATCAATATCCAATATGCTTGTCGCGGAAGTTGAGGCAACACCTGTTGCTGAAATGTTACCATAATCATCATCGCTTAGGTGTATCATAAGTTTGGAATTGGCATTTTGGGTGTATACACCTGTTCCACCCAGAGTAAGTGTAGCCTCTCCAAGATCCAAAACAGCATCCGAGGCGTTGTTAAGCGTAAGATTACCGGTAGCCGTAACGTCTCCGGTCATCGTAACTGTACTGCCGCTTTTTACATAAGTATTTGCGGCAAAGATATCGTTAGAAAGCAGTGTCGCCCCGTTAAAATTAACTTCTTTAAGAGAACTGCCCAAAGAACCAATATCACCACCGGTAGATGTTGAACCTAAGAAAGTCAAGGTACCGGTATTATTAGTATCAGTAGTAACCGCGCCGGTTATGCCATAACCAGCACTGATATTTAAATCATTATCACCGGCAAAATTAACTGCAACTGCCCTTATGTCACCGCTAACGGTTACATCCCCATTGCCTACGGTTAAAAGTTTTAAACCGTCATTACCCAACAAGGCACTGCCGATGCCTCCTGTAATCGTGTGGGCTCCTGAAAGAGTAAGCGTGCCTTTACCGCTTAAAGCATTGGTAATGTCTCCGGTAATGGATTTACCGGCCGCGATTATAGCAGTGCCGTCTCCGGAAAAATTCAAAGTTGCAGTATTTATATCACCGCTAAAAGTAGTTGTACCTGCAGCAACATCTATCAAATAGAGAGAATTGGTAGAACCAATATCACCACTTATACTTTGAGTGCCTCCGAGAAATCTCAACGTACCGGCTGCGTCTGCTCCGCAAGCATTATCAACTGAGCCGGTAATTGTCTTTCCGGAAGCTACTGTGGCTATGCCATTAGCCCCGAAAGCTAATGCCGTGGCAAGATTTCCCTCAAAGGCCGCCGTGCCTAATCCGTTTATGTTAACGGCATCAGCACTCACCGTATCAGAAAACGTGGCGGTGTTACCAGAGCCTGACTGCACATTCACTGCCTTAAGGGTATTGCTTGCGCCTACTGTTCCGCTTATGGTTGAATCCCCTCCGGCCTCAATAGTTAAAGTGCCAATACCGTCTAAGCCTGATGAATTATCGACATTGCCAGTTATGTTTTTGCCTCCTAGAAGCGTTATTAAGCCATCTCCGGTAAAGTTAACGGTTGTACCGGTAAGACTTGCGTCTAAGTCAAGGGTACCGGTACCTATAGTAGTTGTTGTTATGTTAGCGTC
>JBAYNQ010000063.1:0-7125 GCA_041678705.1 Candidatus Omnitrophota bacterium | reverse complement strand
CTGATTCATACAGCCGCTCAATATGCTCCTCAAGTTTAAACACCAGGCAATTATATGCCCTTATACCTTCAAAAACTCCGTCGCCATACAGAAAGCCATGGTCAAAAACAGAAACTTTTGCCTGGCTCTTATCAACTAACTCTCCATTTAAGTATATTTTCATCTCCCCTCCTGTTTTATAAAGACTTTACTGCACTACCCTGCCTTCTTTAATAACTGCATTGCGGCCGGCTCGTCTGGCTAGTTCTGTATTATGGGTTACCAAGACGATTGTCTTGCCCTTATCTTTATTGAGTCTTTCCAGCAAATCTACTACTTTCTCCTGTGATTCCTTATCCAGATTCCCTGTTGGTTCATCACAGAGGACTATTTCCGGATCATTAACCAAAGCCCTGGCTATCGCGACTTTCTGCTTCTCCCCTCCTGAAAGCTGAGAAGGAAAAAAGGTTTTTCTATCTTCAATACCCAGATATTGTAGCAACTCTTCTATTTTTTTTAAAGAAGATTCTTTCCCGGGAAAATCCAGCACCAAAGCAACATTCTCCAAAGCATTGAGCTCTTCAATGAGATGATAAAACTGGAAAACAAAACCTATGTGGTGCCTGCGCCATAAAGATATTTCTTTATCCCTTAAACGATAAATATTTTTATCTCTGAACAAAACGGAACCTCGGCTGGGAGCATCCAGGCCCCCGATTATGTGCAAAAGCGTAGATTTGCCCGCCCCAGAAGGCCCGACTATAGATACATAGTCTCCCTGATTAAGCTTAAGATTAATCTCTATGAGAGCCTTTACGGATTCCCGGCTGCTTTGATATGTTTTGCTTACAGAATTTAGTTCAATTAAGGGTTTCATGCGTATTATTCAAAAAGATAAGCTGCTATTCTTATTCATAACGTAAGGCCTCTGAAGGCGACAAGCGTGCTGCTCGTACGGCAGGAAAAAGGCTGGATATATACGCCAATATAAATCCCACCAGCACAATAAGCGCAATATCTTTATAATTCATGGCCACCGGCAAATATTCAATATAATAAATTTCCTGAGGCAATCTTATAAATCTTGACTCCTTCAACACAAAGCACAACCCCAGTCCCAACGCTGCCCCAAAAACAGTCCCGATAAAACCTAAAAGCGCACCCTGAAGGCTAAAAATTGCTAATATTCGGCGTTGGCTAAAACCTAAAGACTTAAGTATCCCAATATCTTTAGTCTTCTCAACCACCTTTACAGCTAAAGTGGCAAAGATATTAAAAGCAGCCACCAGTATAATAAGGCTTAAAATCACAAACATAGTGAGTTTTTCAAGTTTTAAGGCTGAGAACAACGCCTGGTTAGATTCCATCCAGGTAGATACATAGACTTGGGGCCCAAAGTCATTAAGTATCTTTCTTTTTATTTTCGTAGCCGCAAAAGGGTCTTTTATCCTGGCTCCCAGAAAAATAAGATAATTCGGCGAAAGTTCTCGGGCAGTGTCTAAATCCATAATTAAATAGTTGTTGTCTATGTCGTACAATCCAACCTTAAAAACACCTCTCACTTCCCCTGTTCGGGACTGGAGTTTTTTTTCTAAAGGATAATATTCTAATTTATCCCGGATTAAAAATCTTCTCTTTAAGCCCTCACCGATAAAAAAACCGCTTCCGCCTTTATCTTCCTTAATATAAAGATTAAAAGGCTCCTTTTCTTTTTTATTATTAAAGTCAACTCCTTTCACGACTAAGGGAACGATTGAGTTTTCGAAAACTCCAAACACCTGAGTCTGCAAAAATATAGAAGCGCTTTCTACTCCGGCATAACCCTGGACTTTATCCTCAACTTCAGAGAGCTTAAGATCAGTGCCGCTTTCAACGATAATATGAGGATTAAATTTCATCAGGGTTGAGGTAAGGTCCCGGTCAAAGCCGTTCATTACCGAAATGACAACAATCAATGTTGCCACCCCCAGCCCGATACCCAGGCAGGAAACAATCCCTATAAAGGAAATATGCCTTGCTTTTCCTCTAAATAGATAACGCTGTGCTAAATGTAATTCTGTTTTCATCTTTTTTACGCAGATTAGCGCAGATTAAATATCGCAGATAATCGCAAATGACATCTGCGATCATCTGTGTTTTTCATCCTAAACACAATTAAAAGATTATCTGTGGCCATCTGTGCTTTCAAGGGGTTTAAGGAGAGGAAAAAGAATAACGTCTCGTATTGAAGGCTGATTAATAAGTATCATCACCAGCCTATCAATGCCTATGCCTAAACCAGTTGCCGGAGGCATACCGTGCTCTAAGCTTAAAAGGAAGTCTTTGTCGATTTTCTTCGGCAGCTCCTCTTCCACTTCTAACTGCTTTTTGAACCTCTCTGCTTGCTCTAGGGGGTCATTTAATTCTGAATAAGCGTTAGCAACCTCTAAGCCGGCGATAAACAATTCGAACCTTTCTACAATATGAGGATTATCTTTTTTCCTCTTGGCCAAAGGAGAAGTCCAGGTAAAAAAATCGGTAATGAAAGCCGGTTTATCCTTGGGATAATTTTTCTCGATGAGTTCCTCAGTTATATTAAGAATCTGGCTACGGCTCAACCCTTTTTTTAAATCAAGTTTTTTGCTTATTTTTCTTATCATTTCCTCCTGGGAATCGCTGGGTTCTATATCAAATTCCTTTTTAAATAACTCAGCAAACGATATTCTCTGCCAAGGAGGGGTAAAATCTATTGCCTGGCCCTGATAATCAAGAATCAGACTAGAGTTAATTTCTCGGCTTAAATATGCAAATAGTTTCTCACAAAGTTTCATCATGTATTCATAATTTTCATAAGCACAGTAAGCCTCCAGCATGGTAAATTCCGGATTATGCCTGGTGGATGTACCTTCGTTCCTAAAACTCCTGTTTACTTCATAAACTTTTTCCAACCCGCCGACCAAAAGGCGTTTCAGATAAAGTTCGGGAGCAATCCTAAGATATACATCGCTGTCTGTGGCATTATGATGAGTAATAAACGGCCGGCCGGCTGCTCCGCCAGCCACTCCATGCAGCATAGGCGTTTCCACTTCTATAAATTTAAGCTGGTTGAAAAAATCTCGAATTAGAGATATTATCCGGGAACGCTTCAGAAAAACCTCTTTTACCGCGGGGTTAGCAATTAAATCCAAGTAGCGCTGGCGGTAACGCACCTCTATGTCTTTTAAGCCGTGCCACTTCTCAGGCAGAGGCCGCAGGGCTTTTGTCAAAAGCTTTAGTTCCTCTACCAGCACAGTGGTCTCGCCGGTGCGGGTAACAAAAAGTTTACCCTTTATCCCGACTATATCGCCAAGATCCAAGTCTTTATATAATTGATAATATTTCCCGAGCTTATTAGCCTGAGCATAGAATTGGAGTTTCCCGGTGTGGTCGATTATGTGCGCAAACCCCGACTTGCCGTGTTCCCGTTTAGAAATAAGCCGGCCGGCGACTGAAGTTTCTTTTCCTTCCTGATAACCATCCAATATCTCACTGATAAATAAAGGCTTAGAAAAACTGGTCTCCGCGAAAGGATTTCCAAATTCTGAAATTATCTTCTTTAATTTATCCGGATTTTCCATATTTAATGAGCACATCACTTATGGAACAAAAAACATAAGCGATAAGTGCGAATTAAACCCCGCCCTTTTCGCGAAGTTACTTTGCCAAACTATTTACTAATCTTTTTTTAAGATGGCCTATGGCACTACCGTGATGCTTCAGTTTTTGTTCTCGGCTTGAAGCATCTTTTCTATCTATATACGCTTCATAATATATCAACTAATGGTACGTACTTCTTAGTAGAATGGCTCTTGCCATGATTATGTTCTTGAATTCTCCTCTTTAAATCTCTAGTGCTGCCAACGTATATATACTCATTATTTACACTCTGTAAAACATATACGTAATACATACCTATTGCCCCAAAAGAGCGGGGTCGAATTTAACTTTAGGGCTTAACCTAACAAGGCTAAGCCCTAGTTTCATTCGATTATATATAATATACCTTAATATGTCAAATCTATCTTCCCCCAAAAATGACGATACGCCTGCCTGACGGTAGGCAGGGGTTCGTTATTTTTGGTTTAGGTTAAGGGAAAGTGGCAGGCAAAAAAACGGCCTTCCTTTTCAACTAATTGCGGCTCTTCTTTCCTGCATTTCTCTTTGGCATAAATACAGCGGGTATGAAAACAGCAGCCACAAGGCGGATCTATGGGGCTGGGAATATCGCCCTTTAAAATAATCTGTTGTTTTTTGTTTTCATAATTTATATCGGGAATTGCCGATAATAAAGCTTCGGTATAAGGATGAAACGGCTTTTCATACAGGGATTTAGAACCGGATATTTCCATAATTTTTCCCAGATACATAACAACCACCCTGTCGCTGATATACTCTATGACTCTTAAATCATGGGCAATAAACATATAGGTAAGATCAAATTCTTTTCTCAGGCTGATTAGCAAATTCAATATCTGGGCCTGGATGGAAACATCCAAAGCTGACACCGGTTCATCGGCAATAATGAGTTTTGGTTTAAGCACCAAAGCCCTGGCAATGCCGATACGCTGGCGCTGTCCGCCGCTAAATTCGTGTGGATAACGAGAAAAAGAATCTTCTCCTAAGCCAACCTTTTTTAAAATATTTTTTGCTTGTTTGATCCTGGCTGCACCTTTGGCGATTCCCTGGATTATTAAAGGTTCAGTAATCATTTGCCCTATGCTAAGACGGGGGTTCAAGGAAGCATAGGGATCCTGAAAAACCATTTGAACATTTCTACGAAAGTATTTGAGTTCATCCCCCGAAAGGCTGAACACATCTTTGCCTTCAAAAAAAAGCTTCCCCCTTGTCGGCTCAATCAATCTTACAACCATCCGGGCAAGAGTGGATTTGCCGCAGCCGCTTTCACCTACCAGGCCTAAGATTTCTCCTTTCTTTACAGAAAAGCTCACCCCCCGCACGGCTTTGACAAGCCCTGCTTTTTTCCCAAAGAACCCTGAGCTGCCGGAAAAGTTCTTAACTACATTCTCTATTCTAACTAAATCATCCATATTTAATCTATACTCTGTGACAAGCGACCATATGCCCGGCGCCAATATCCCGTAATTGCGGTTCCTGCAATCTGCATAAAGAATCTACCATAAAGCACCTATCGCAAAAAGAACACCCCTTAGGCAAATTCAAAAGGCTGGGAACCGCCCCCTTTATTGTCCTTAAAGGTTTTTCTCTCCGGCTAATATCGGGAATTGAATCAATAAGCCCTGAGGTGTAAGGGTGCAAAGGCTTACTTATTAACTCTTTGGCCAAAGAGTATTCTACGATTTTGCCGCAATACATAATAGCTAAATATTCAACTCTATCGGCCACTATACCCAAATCATGAGTTATCAGGATCATGGACATATTTCTTTTTTTCTGTATTTCAGATATTAGCCCTAAAACTTGCGCCTGAATAGTAACGTCCAGGGCAGTTGTTGGCTCATCAGCTATCAAAAGAGATGGGTCACAGCTTAAAGCCATGGCAATCATTGCCCGCTGCCTCATGCCGCCGCTTAATTGATGCGGATAGTTTTCAATTACTCCTTCTTGGCTTATTCCAACATCTTCCAGCAACTTAGAAGTTCTATTGAGAGCCTCTTTTTTGCTTACTTTTTGATGCGTGAGAATCGCTTCTTGAACCTGGCTACCTATAGAAAAAACCGGATTAAAGGCAGTCAAAGGCTCTTGAAAAATCATGGCTATTTCTTTTCCTCGCACATCCAGCATACTTTTGCTTTCGAGTTGAAGCAAATCTTTGCCGCGGTAAAAAATATTTCCGGCAATTATTCTGCCGGGATAGGGAACAAGATTGATTAGAGAAAGAGCGGTAACGCTTTTCCCACAGCCGCTTTCACCGACAAGCCCTAAAGATTTTCCTTCATTCAAAAAAAAGCTTATTCCCCTGACGGCTCTTACCTCTCCTGCATCAGTGAAAAATGAAGTGCTTAAATTACTAACTTCCAATAAAGTTTCGTGCATAATAGAACCAATTCAAAACTCAGGTTTAGATTAAGATTGGGGTTAAGTCTCTAAGCCTTAGCCTTAGCCTCATCCTTAACCTACGTTTATTTCTTCAGTCTCGGGTCAATCGCATCCCTTATGCCTTCCCCTAACAAATTATAAGCTAATACCGTAACCAGTATTGCTACCCCCGGAAATACGGAGAGCCACCAGGCTATTTCAATATTATCCTTTCCCGAAGCAAGGATATTACCCCAGCTGGCGGTTGGCGGCTGAATGCCTATACCTAAAAAACTTAATGCCGATTCAACCAGTATCGCTCCGGCAACGCCTAAAACAACCGAAACTAAAACCGGTGAAAGAGCATTGGGAAGTATATGACGAAAAATAATCCTAAAATTTGATGCTCCGACACAGCGAGCTGCCAGAATGAATTCTCTTTCCTTCAAGCTCAAAAACTCTGCCCTTACCAGCCGGGCTACGCCCATCCAGCTAGTTAAGCCTATCACAGCCATTATTATCCAGATATTCGGCTCCAAAAAGGCTATTGCCGCCAGAATAAGGAAAAACGTAGGTATGCAAAGCATAACATCAACAAACCTCATAATCACAGTATCGAACCAACCGCCGTAGTAACCTGATATTGCTCCAAGCAAAATACCTATGAGCGCGGAAATCCCCACTGCAACAAATCCTACCGCCAGAGATATCCTTGCTCCCCAGATAATCCGGCTTAATACATCCCTACCCAGCTCATCAGTTCCCAAAGGATGGCCAGCGCTTGGCGGCTCTAAAATATGGTCAACATCAATTGATACCGGATCATGCGGCGCAAACCAGGGAGCAAACAGTGCTACGCCGCAAAGAATGAATACCGTTATCGCTCCAAACAAAGCTAATTTATTTTTCCTAAACCTCACCCAAAACATATATTTCAATTCAGATTAAGGTTGACACTTAGATTAAGTCAACAAATTATTTTTAATCTTAACCTCAACCTTAGCCTTAACCTTTATAGCGTATTCTCGGGTCAGCCAAAGCATAACTGATATCAGCCAGGAAATTGCCCAAAAGAGTCAAAACAGAGCCTATGACAAGCCCGCCCATAATCAAATTGTAATCCCGCATCAT
>JBAYNQ010000062.1:0-7165 GCA_041678705.1 Candidatus Omnitrophota bacterium | reverse complement strand
GATCTAATCCGGCCGCTTAATTATGGAGATATGGCCGCGGGCCGCGGTTGGCTGGTCAAAGATATCGGCGGGGTAAAAGTAGCAGTCGTAAATCTTTTAGGCAGAGTTTTTATGCAGCCGATGGACTGTCCTTTTAAAGCCGTAAGAGATATTCTGGAAGATTTAAAAAGCCAGGCCAAAGTTATTGTTGTCGATATGCATGCTGAGGCGACCAGTGAAAAACTGGCTATGGGTTATTTCTTGGCCGGAAAAGTCAGTTTGGTGGCAGGAACGCACACGCATATTCCTACGGCTGATGAAAGAATCATAGACGACTTCACCGCTTACATTACCGATGCTGGCATGACCGGCAGCTTCGACTCTGTCTTGGGCAGGGAAAAACATCAAATTGTTGAGCGTTTTGTTACTAACATGCCTTTAAGGTTTAATCTGGCGCAGGCCGATGTACGCATGCAAGGGGTATTAGTCGAAGTAGATGAATCTACAGGCAGAGCTCTTTTTATAAAAAGAGTCGAATACAAGCAAGACAGCCAGTGACATATGCTTGCTTAAAGCAGTTGTAAACTGGGTTGTTTTAAGGGGGTAAGATGGCTTGGGAGGGTAAAGAAAAAAGGCGTTTTGTAAGGGCCAGCTATCCATGCAAGATAGTAATATTCACTCCTGATGAGGCTACCTTCACTGTAAATACCGAGAATATCGGTGCCGGCGGCATAAGAGTAATTTTGAGCCGGGAATTACGCATATCTCTTTTAACCGATTTGGAAGTTTTTTTAAAGGATAAAGCTATAAAATGTAAAGGAAGAATAGTCTGGGTTATAAAGAAAGATTCTCAAACCCCTGATAACTCCCCGGATTATGACACCGGCATAGAGTTTTACAGAATTTCTGAAGAGGACAGGAAATTCATTAAAAGAGTTGTAGAATCTTTAGCTTCCGGCCAGTGATATTTTGACAGATATAACCGGCGTTTACATCAAATCAGCGTAGCCGACGTCAAAACCTTGCTTGTTGTAATGTTAGAAAAAATAAATTATCCCAAAGATATTAAAAATCTTAAGATACCGGAACTGGAGCTTTTAAGCGGCCAGGTAAGGGACTTGATTATCAAGGCAGTGTCTGCTAAGGGCGGCCACCTGGCGTCTTCTTTGGGGGCAGTTGAACTGTGCATCGCCTTACATTATTGCCTCAATACTCCGAAAGACTCTCTTATTTTTGATGTCGGGCACCAGACGTATGCCCACAAAATCATAACCGGCCGAAAAAAAGATTTTTCCACTTTGCGTGATTATAAAGGTATAAGTGGCTTTCCCAACCATAATGAATCAGAATATGACCCTTATATTTCCGGACATGCCTCTACAGCTATATCCTGGGCTCAAGGCATAGCCGAGGCAAATAAATTTACTCATGATTCTTCAAAAGTTGTGGCAGTTGTAGGTGATGGCTCACTTACCGGAGGGATGTGCTTTGAAGCATTGAATTACTGCGGCCATTCTCAAAGTGATGTCTTGGTTATTGTTAATCATAACGCTATGAGTATATCCCCTTCAGTAGGTGCTTTAAGCGGATATTTGACTAAAATAATTTCGGCCCCTGTTTACAATCGTATAAAAGAAGAACTGGAAGGGTTCCTGGAACACTTTTCTTTAATGAAAAAGTTAGCATCTAAGGCCAGAAGGTTTGAAGAAAAGATAAAAGGCCTGATTGTTCCCGGAATATTTTTTGAAGAACTGGGTTTTCGTTATTTCGGGCCCATAGACGGGCATGATTTTTCAGCTTTAATACCTACGCTTAAAAATGTCCTCTCGCTTAAAGGCCCGCGCATTTTGCATGTTATAACTAAAAAAGGCAAAGGTTATAAGTTTTCTGAAGATAACCCTGAAGATTTCCATAGCGCTTCTTCGTTTGACATAAAGTGCCCTGAGTCAAAAAGCAAATCTTTGTCATTCGGTGAAGCGTTTGCCGGAAAACTTACATCTTTGGCCCGGGAAGATAAAAGCATAATAGCTATAACCGCGGCTATGCCTCAAGGTACGGGGTTAGACATTTTCGCTAAAGAATTTCCCGAAAGAACTTTTGATGTGGGGATCGCCGAAGGCCATGCCGTAGGTTTTGCCAGCGGGCTGGCAAAAAAAGGATTAAAACCGGTGGTGGCAATTTATTCAACATTCCTGCAGAGAGCTTTTGACCAGATAATTCATGATGTAGCTTTGCAGAATATACCGGTAGTTTTTGCTATTGACCGTGCCGGAGTGGTTGGCCAGGACGGGCCGACTCACCACGGTGTTTTTGATATTGGATATCTACGGTTGATTCCCGAGATGGTTTGCATGGCGCCTAAAGATAAAGAAGAATTAGAAGATATGCTTGAACTGGCTTTAAAAATTAACCGCCCGGTCAGCATACGTTATCCTAAAGGGGAAGCTTACAATTTTAATAAAAGGAGTCCGGTTGAATTGGGAAAATCCCAGGTTTTGACTCAGGGGCAAGATGTCTGCATCCTGGCTTTAGGCCCAATGGTAAAAATAGCTTATGAATGCGGGGATTTGTTGGCCAAGGAGGGCATAAGTTCTTCTCTGATAAACGCCCGCTTTATAAAACCTCTGGATAAAGATTTGTTAAAAGATTTAGCTAAAGAATTTAATTTGATAGTTACTCTTGAGGACGGCAATATTACCTGCGGTTTCGCGAGCGCGGTCCTTGAATTTTTTGAACAAGAAGGGCTTTTAGGCAAGATAAATATTATTGCGGCGGGGTTTCCTGATATGTTTATACCCGCGGCCAAAAGAGAAGAGCTTTTTAAAATGTATGGGATGGACGCGGCATCTTTGGCTAAAAAAATAAAAAGGTTTCTTAAAGTTAGAAGTAAAGAAACAAGGCAAATACAGATTTAACGGTGGATATGGTTAAATTTAAGGTTTTAATACATAAAGATAAGTGTAAAGGTTGCGGCTTGTGCATTTTTTATTGTCCCCTAAACCATTTGGAGCAGTCGGATTGTTTGAACAAAAGAGGGGTGAAGTTTGCTGTTGAAAATAAAAAGAATAGCTGTATTGGCTGTAAAGCTTGTTTCTTTATTTGTCCTGAAGCCTGTATAGAAGTTTATGAAGCCAAAAAGAAAAAATAAAACACTGATGTCCGGTAACGAAGCGATGGGCCTGGGGGCTTTTACTGCCGGGTGCCGTTTTTATGCAGGCTATCCCATAACTCCTCAGAATGAATTAACTGCTTACATGGCTTCTTGTATGCGGCTGCCGGGGAGAACTTTTGTTCAGGCTGAGAGTGAGCTTGCGGCCATCAATATGGTTTTTGGTGCTTCTGCCGCGGGCTTTAGAACAATGACCAGTTCTTCCAGCCCGGGGATTTCTTTAAAACAAGAAGGCATTTCTTATCTGGCCGGAGCCCAACTTCCGGCAGTTATCATAAATGTAAGCCGTGGCGGACCGGGATTAGGCAATATCGCTTCCAGCCAGAGCGATTATTTCCAATCTACGCGCGGCGGCGGACATGGAGACTATTTTACTCCCGTACTTTCTCCCTGGAGTGTGGAAGAGGCTTTTAACCTGGCAATACTTGCTTTTGATGTGGCTGATTTTTATCGTACGCCGGTTTTAGTTTTAGCTGACGCGATTATTGGCCAAATGATGGAGCCGATTAATCTAAACCGAAAACCGCTAATCAGAAACCGCAAACCGAAAAGATGGTCTTTAACCGGAGCAAAAAACAGGCCTCCTAATATAGTTAAATCGTTTTTTTTACAGGAAGGTTTGCTGGAGGAGCATAATCTGCTTCTTGAAAAAAAATGGCAAAAAATAAAACTTAGGGAGCAGCGTTCAAGCATCTATGGCAAAAAGAAAGTCGATTGCCTTATCGTAGCGTATGGTTCTCAGGCCAGAATAGCCCGTCAGGCGGTAGATGTTCTTAGCTGCCAGGGAATAAAAGCGGGTTTATTCAGGCCCATAACTTTATGGCCATATCCCGATAAAGCATTAAAGAAAGCTGCCTCTCTGGCCAGAAAGATTGTTGTTGTTGAGCAGTCGCTGGGGCAAATGGATGAAGACGTAAGATTGGCTTTGCCGAATAAAGAAATAAATTTTTTGGGAAAAACCGGAGGAGGAATTCCTTCTTCTTTAGAGATAGTAAAGTTTGTAAAGAAATTAACAAAAAATTAAAAATGCAAAATTAGCGACTTAAAATCTAGAATCCGGAAGAAAATTTTCAAAGAGATAATTACTAATTTTGCGTTGGGCATTAAACTACGCATATGAATAAAAAGTATAATCGTCCTGAGTCATTGAGAGATTCTGATACCCACTATTGTCCTGGTTGCGGGCACGGTATTATTCATCATCTGGTGGCTAGAGCCGTAGATGAGCTCAAGATTAGACAGAAAGTTATAGGAGTAGCTCCGGTTGGCTGCGCGGTAGTGGCTTATGATTATTGGAATTTTGATGTTTGTGAGGCTTCTCATGGAAGGGCTTTAGCGGTTGCTACAGGCATAAAAAGATGCCGGCCGAAAAACATAGTTTTTACTTATCAGGGAGACGGCGATCTTGCTTCTATCGGAGCCGCTGAAACTTTACATGCTGCCAACAGGGGTGAGAATGTTACCTGTATCTTTATTAATAATGCCTGTTATGGGATGACTGGCGGACAGATGGCGCCTACTACGATTATTGGCCAAAAGACGGCCACGACTCCTTCGGGCAGAAACCCTTTTGCCGGAGACGGCTGGCCGCTGAAGTTAAGCGAGATTCTATCGACACTTAAAGGCGTTTGTTTTGCGGTTAGGACCTCAGTCAGCAACCCCCGTCAGGTGCACCAAGCGTATGATTATATAAAAAAAGCTTTTTGCAGCCAGATAGACAAAAAAGGATTTTCTTTGGTAGAAGTATTGAGCCCTTGTCCTACAATTTGGCAGAAAACCCCGGTTGAAGCCATGCAGTGGATAGAGACCGAGATGATAAAAGAGTTTCCCTTGGGAGTCATTAAAGAATAGAACGCTGATTGGCACTAATCTAACACGAATGTACGCCAATAAGATATTCGTGAAAATTAGTGTTAGATCCGCGTCGATTTGTGTTGAAATATGGAAAAAGAAATATTAATTTCAGGTTTTGGGGGCCAGGGCTTGATGAGCCTGGGTAAAATTATTGCCCGGGCAGCTCTTAAAAGCAATAAGCATACCATTTGGTTTCCTTCTTATGGCGCGGAAATGCGGGGAGGGACCGCTCATTGTTTTGTCAAGATTTCCGATAAGCCGATAGCTTCGCCGTTTATTGTCTATCCTGACATAGCCATTATTCTTAACCAGCCATCTTTGGATAAATTTCGCAAGGTCATTAAAAAAGGCATATTGGTTACCAATAAAGATTTAATCGGGAAGATTTCTATGAGCAAGAATATTACCTTGAAAAATCTACCCTTAAATAGTATGGCCCTTGAAAGCGGTAATATAAAGGTAGTCAATACTATTGCTCTGGGGCTTATTTTTCCTTTCATAAAACCGCTGGTTAATGAGGAATCGATAATCAGCACTCTCAGGGAGTCCTTTAAAAGAAGAGAAATCCTTAAAATTAATCTCCAGGCTTTCGAAAAAGGCTTAAGTTTGGCCGGCTAAAACATCTCAAATAATAAAATATGCAAGTTACATTGATTCTGGACAAAATATTAAAAATTTTTAAATACCCGGTTCTTTTTATTCTTTTTTCCTATTTAATATTATTTGCCTGCTACAATCTGGGTGGTGCTGACTATCTGTTTCATATAAAATGTGGACAGGTTATCGTTGAAGAAAAACAGCTGCCTTCAAGTGATATATTTTCTTTTACTAAAAATTCTAAAACCTGGAATGACCACGAGTGGCTTTACCAGGTAGGTTTGTATTACGTTTATGAAAATTTTGGCCTTAAAGGGTTGTTTCTGCTTAGAATTATTACTTTTTCTTTAGCCTTTTTTCTTTTAACCTGCATAGCGCTCAAGGTTGATTGGGTATTCAGTTTTCCTTTGCTTTTCTACGGCTTGCAGATATCTTTCAGGAGATTCACTCTGCGGCCGGATAATTTAAGTTTCCTTTTTTTAATACTATTTTTGCTTCCCTTCGTGTTTAAAAAAAGAAAACTATTATTTCTAATGCCATTGGCCCAGGTTCTTTGGGTCAATATCCACGGGTTTTTCTTTCTCGGGCCGGCCATACTGGCCATTTATCTTTTATTGGTTCCCGGCGCGGAGAAAAGCAGAGACAGAAAATTTTATAACAGCGTTAAACTGAATTTTCTCCTCTGTATTTTTGCCTGCTTTATAACGCCACATCCCGGATTGATGCTGCAGTATCCCTTTATTGTGATAAGAGAGATATTGAGCGGTAACCAAAAGTTGTTTTATCAATTTATCCAGGAACTCTCCTCTCCTTTAGCTCTGGCAAGGAGCAACTATGTGTTTTTAGCTTATATAGCTGCCGGATTAGTTTTTTTAATTTTTACTCCCAGGAAAAACTGGTTCTATATCGGGCTGTTTTTAGCTATGGCAGTCTTTTCCCTCAATTCCTTGCGTAACATGTATTTCATTGTTCCGGTTGTGATGGTTGTTTTTATTGAATGCTATCCCCGCATAAAAGAAGCTTTTTCTAAGCTGTTTATAAAAGAGAAAGGTTTTCTTTTTTTAAGAATTTCTTTTTTAATACTTGCTGTGGCGATATCTTTTAAAACATTTGGCGCGATACGTCAACTACCCGAAAGAAAAATTGATTATTTAACCGAAGAAAACAAAGTTGTCTCTGGAGGGTTATTCTTGGCCAGAGACCCCCTAGAGTATCCAGGGAAGATGATCGAGTTTATCGGTAAAAATCCTTTACCGGAAAAGATGTTCAATACTTTTAATATAGGGGCGATGCTTATTTTTAACTTCTATCCTCAAAGGCAGGTTTTTATTGACGGCCGGGCTGAGTTTTATGGCCAGGAATTTTTTTCTCTATACAGAAAAATCTTAGAAGGTGATAGCCAAGCTATTGATCAGGCTATTGGTGAGTATGGCCTTAGAGGGTTTATGATAAGTTATTTTAAAGATAAGCCGCCATTTTTAATACGGAGCCTTAGAGATAAGAACTTTTCCTGTGTATATTTAGGCAGTGACGGAATTATCTTTATTGATAAAGATTTCATAAAGG
>JBAYNQ010000061.1:0-7175 GCA_041678705.1 Candidatus Omnitrophota bacterium | reverse complement strand
CAGGTTATGCCAGGAGTAAAAAAACTTACCTTAAATTAAAAAAACTTAGAATTCTGGATAAAGTAGAAAGAGATTTGAGTAAGGTCGTTGAGGATGCTGATATGGTGATATTGGCAATGCCGGTAGGAGTAATTGCTGATTACCTGAAGCCTTTGTCCGGTTTATTAAAAAAAGGAGCTATCGTATTAGATTTAGGCAGCAGCAAGCGGTTGATAAACAATACCGCCAAGAAGCGTTTGGGAAAAGAGGCTGTTTTTATTGGTTGCCATCCTTTGTGCGGCAGCGAGAAAAGCGGCCCGGAATATAGTTGTAAAGATTTATATAAAGGCTCAGTCTGTCTGGTTGCTGCAGACGCCAAAGCTACGGGCGTAAAGGTGGTAAAGAAACTCTGGCAGGGCGTCGGCTCCAGAGTGGTCTTTATTAAACCGGCTCTCCATGATAAAGTTCTTTCTTCTGTTTCTCATTTTCCGCATGTTATCTCTTTTATTCTTACTTATTTAATCCCGGAAAGTTATTACCGTTTTGCTTCGGGAAGCTTTAAGGACTTAACCAGGATATCCGGATCGTCTGCCGATATTTGGGCGGATATTTTTCTTTTCAATAAAGACAATCTTCTAAGAGACGCTGATATCTTTATTAGGGCTTTACGCGGTTTTTCCGGTACTTTGAAGAAGGGAGACAGGAAGGGAATCGTTAAGTTTATCAAGAAGGTCAATCATAGAAATTATAGAATAAGCAAACTTTAAAATAAAAGGCGCAACAAAATGGTTATAGCTATAGACGGGCCGGCTGGTTCCGGAAAGACTACAGTAGCTAAGTTATTAGCGGCTAAACTTGGGATTTTTTATCTGGATACAGGCGCAACCTACCGGGCCTTGACATATCTAGCTTTGAAGGAAAAGATTTCTCTGTCTGACGCCCAGGCATTGCGGTCTTTGGCTCAGGATATGGATTTGCTGTTTAAAGATTCAGCAGTTTATTTGGGAGAAGAGGATGTAACGGCTGCCATAAGAACGCCCCAGATTGATAAAAGCATTTCGCAGGTGGTCTCTTATCCCCAGGTAAGAGAGGTTATGGTAAAACTTCAAAGACAAATAGCTAAAGACAAAGATTGTGTTGTCGAGGGCAGAGATATTACCACGGTGGTTTTTCCTAACGCTAAGTTAAAATTTTATCTCGATGCCGACCCCAAGATAAGGGCAAAGCGCCGTTATGATGAACTCAAAGCTAAAGGGGTTGATATCGGTTTTGAAGAAGTAAAGAGCGATCTTGAAAAAAGAGATTATTCCGATAAAAATAGAAAAGCAGGGCCTTTGATCAAGAGCAAAGATGCTGTAGCCATAGATACAACTCCTTACGGCATTAACGAGACGGTTGAAGTTATTGCCGGGCATGTTTATAAAAAGAAGTAATACGTGTAGTTTTGAATAACCCCCGGATTATTTTATTCCTTAATAACTGAAATCGACTGCTTATATCCGAATGGAAAGAACAGATAATATAAGAAATTTCTGCATTATTGCCCACATAGACCATGGTAAGTCTACCCTGGCGGATAGGTTTCTGGAAGAGGCCGGGGCTTTTGGCGGCATGAAAAAACAAGCCCAAGCTTTGGACAGCATGGAACTGGAAAAAGAAAGGGGGATAACCATCAAGGCCAAAGCTGTCCGCTTGAATATACCTTGCCAGGGGAAAGATTACGTTTTAAATCTTATCGATACTCCCGGGCATGTGGATTTTTCTTATGAAGTAGCTAAGTCCCTTAAGGCTTGCGAAGGGGTTGTACTTTTGGTTGATGCTACTCAAGGGGTCGAAGCCCAAACCGTTGCGAATTTTCATCTGGCTTTAGAGGAGAATTTAAAGATTATACCTGTACTTAACAAAATAGATCTTCCCGGAGCCGATGTTGAAAGAAGTGTCAGCCAGCTATGTGATATTTTTGGGTTTAAGAGGGAGGAGATATCTTTTGTGTCGGCGAAAGAAGGCACGGGGCTCAAAGAGCTTATAGACAGGATTATTCGGGAAATACCGGCTCCTTCCGGTAATTTAGATAAGCCTTTTAAAGCTATGCTTTTTGATTCGACATACGATTCTTACCGGGGGGTGATACTTTTTCTAAGGGTGTTTGATGGAAAAGTATCTTTGGGGGACGAAATTCTTCTTATGCATCAAATGAAGACCTATAAAATTGAAGAATTAGGAGTGTTCCTGCCACAACCAAAAAAAAGAGAGAAATTTTTATGCGGAGAAGTTGGTTATATATGCTGCAATATAAAGAATCCGCAGGAAATTGATGTTGGGGATACTGTAACTTTATCCGGTAATCCGGCCGTTGAGGCATTTAAAGGCTACAAGAAAATGTCTCCCATGGTGTTCTGTGGTATCTTTCCAACTGCGCCTAAAGATTATCCGGCCTTGCGCCAAGCCATAGAAAAATTAAAACTTTCAGACCCCTCTTTTACTTATGAGCCCGACAATCTAGGAAGCCTGGGGCACGGCTTTCGCTGTGGATTCTTGGGGTTGCTGCATATGGAGATAGTCCAGGCAAGGCTTGAACGCGAATATAGCCTTGACCTTATTTTGACTTCTCCCAATGTTATGTATAAGATGCTTCGTAAAGGCAAGGATGCCACCGAAGACGTAGAGAGCCCTCATCAGTTCCCCGACCCTTCCTGTATCGAAAAAATGTATGAGCCTTTTGTTCAGGCCACAATCGTTTCGCCGGTTGAAGGACTGGATCCTTTATGCGATCTGGCTAAGTCCCGTAGAGGAGAATTTATAAGAATGGATTTCTTAGGTAAAGATAGGATTAGCATAATTTTCAAATTACCTTTGGCGGAAATAATAGTTGATTTTTACAATAAGATAAAGTCTTTAACCAAAGGATACGCTTCGTTTGATTATGAGTTTCAGGGGTACGAGCCGGCTGAAGTGGTAAAAATAGATATTCTTCTCAATCAAAAGAAATCAGAGGCTTTTTCGCTCCTGGTTGATGAGGGTAAATCTGAAAGTAAGGCCCGTCTGGTAGTAGAAAGGCTCAGAGAGCTTATTCCGCGGCAGATGTACGAAGTCAGGATACAGGCCGCAGTCGGAGCCAAAGTTATTGCTTCAGCGCGGGTGTCTGCTCTGAAAAAGAATGTTACCGCTAAATGTTATGGCGGAGACATAACCCGTAAGCGTAAGCTATGGGAAAAACAGAAAAAAGGAAAGAAGAAGATGAAACAGCTCGGCAGCATTACGGTTCCTCAAGAGGCGTTCTTAGAAGTTTTGAAGATGTGAGAAATAAGGGGGCAGGTTCATGGAGAAGCTTAATACCGGTCATGTCAAAAAAAAGAATTTAGCCAGGGAGTGGATAGAATCCTTTCTTGTAGCCGCGGCTCTGGCGATATTTTTAAGGACTTTTTTCTTTCAAATATATAAAATACCGACTACGTCCATGGTCTACACTCTAATGCCCGGAGATAAAATATTCGTAAGCAAATTAACTTATGGCCCCAAGATTCCTTTCACCGGCATGAGGATAAAGGGGTTTAGGAAACCGCAAAGGAATGATGTGGTTGTGTTTGTTCCTCCTCATGACAGAAAAAAAGCCTACATCAAACGGCTGATTGGCCTTGGAGGGGATAAAGTTTTAATCAAAGAAGGCAATATCTATGTCAACGGCAAAGAGGTTGTAGAGCCGACAATAGCCAGAAATTACTACTATAATCAAGGCAATTATGCTCAAGACGGTAAGGAAGTAATTGTTCCCGAAGAGAAGTACTTTCTTTTAGGCGACAATAGCCTTTCTTCTTTAGATAGCAGATACTGGGGTTTTGTTGATGAGAAAGACGTTATTGGTAAAGCAGTATTTATCTGGTGGCCTTTAAAACGGTTGACAATGATTGAATAAACGGCAACTTAAGCGTATAATATATTATTATATTTTGACTATGTGTTTGTATAGATAAACCGCTGGAGGCCTAATGAAAATAAAAATTTATTTTTTAGCTGTCATGGTGATTGGGTTGTTTGGATGTACTACAGTTCAAAAAGGTGCGGGCATTGGCGCGGCTGCCGGTGGCGGACTGGGGGCTGTTATTGGACATCAATCCGGCCATACCGGAGAGGGAGCTTTAATCGGAGCAGGTGCGGGGGCTTTGGCCGGCGCCCTCATCGGAGACGCTGTGGATCAAAAGAAAACCGTAACTAAATTTTGCCCGCAGTGCGGCCGCCGCTTTAACGACACGGACATGGTGTATTGTCCTTATGACGGTGCTCAGCTTAAGCCGGTTTCTGATTCTAAGTAGTTTTGGTGATTCAAGAAGAAGAGATATATAAAAATTGACAGAAAATGGGTATGACGTTTGCCGATAAAGTATCTTCAGTAAGAATAATTTTAATTCCTGTTTTTGTTTCACTTCTGATCTACTCAAAGACCTTTCCTGTTTTACGCATGGTTGCTCTGGGTGTTTTTATCCTGGCTGTTCTAAGTGATTTCTTTGACGGCCTGGTAGCCAGGATAAAGAAGGAAAAGTCTGACTTGGGCCAGGTTATCGATCCTTTAGCTGACAAGCTTTTACTTACAACAGCTTTTATTACTCTTTATCTGCTGCATTTTAATATATACTTATGGGTTGTTCTTATCGTTGTGAGCCGGGATATGGTTATGCTTTTGGGGTTTACCATACTACATTTTCTAAAAATAGACGTGGTTATTGCTCCTTCAATTTGGGGAAAATTGACTACCTTTTTTCAGATGTTTACCGTTATCTGGGCGCTCAGCGGTATACCGTACTATTTCTTTATATCCTTTTTAGCGGTATCTTTTACGCTTATCTCGGGCATTAATTATTTTACAAGAGGAGTAAAAGCTATTAATGGAAAAACTGATAACTCTAATCCTTAGTTTTATTTCCGGTAGTATTCCTTTTGGCTTTCTGATTGCCTATGCTGTCAAGAAAATTGACATAAGGAAGCTTGGCTCCGGGAATATAGGTGCAACCAACGTCTACAGGGTAGTGGGAAAGGGTTGGGGCATCGTTGTTTTTATCCTTGATTTTTTAAAAGGCTTTTTACCGGTTCTTATCGCTAAAAATTTTATCAGTCCTTGTGATAATTTTCTTATTCTGGTGGCTATTCTAGCCGTTTGCGGGCATAATTGGACTCCTTTTTTGAGATTTAAAGGTGGCAAGGGTGTAACTACCAGCTTGGGGGCATTGAGCGGCTTGGGATTGGCATTCCCGGGATTAGGCTGGGCTTTAATCGCTGCGATAGGCATCTGGTTGATTGTTTTCTTAATCTTCCGTTTTGTTTCTTTGGCTTCAATAACAGCTAGTTTAAGTTTTTTGGTTTTGGTTCTGATAGCTGTTGATTCTGTCAGCATCAGAGTTGCGTCATTGTTGTTGTGTGTTTTTATTGTCTTTCAGCACCGTAAAAATATAGAAAGGCTTTTGAACAAAACGGAGAATAAAGTTTAGAGGATTTTGTTCCATTAAACGGTATTTGGTAGTTTTAAGGTATTAAGCGTATAAAAAATTTAAAGCAGGAGGGAATATGGCTAAAGATAAGAACCTTGAAAATAATAAAAAGAAAGCTTTAGAGCTAGCTCTTTCCCAGATAGAAAAGCAATTCGGTAAGGGAGCGATTATGAGAATGGGCGAGAACGCTAACCTTGATATCGAGGTTATACCCAGCGGGATAATATCTCTTGATAAAGCATTAGGAGTCAAAGGGCTTCCCCGGGGCAGGGTTGTTGAAATATACGGGCCGGAATCTTCCGGAAAGACAACTCTAACCCTAAGCATTATTGCTCAGGCCCAGCTTAGCGATGGAGTGGCTGCTTTTATTGACGCTGAGCATGCTTTTGATCCTACGTATGCTAAGTTGATTGGTGTGCAGCTGGAAGACTTATTGATTTCTCAGCCGGATACCGGCGAGCAGGCCCTGGAGATAGTAGAAGCTCTTGTTCGTTCTAACGCGGTTGATTTGATTGTCATTGATTCTGTGGCTGCTCTTGTTCCCCGGGCTGAGATTGAAGGCCAAATGGGCGATTCTCAAGTAGCTCTTCAGGCACGTTTAATGAGCCAGGCTTTGCGTAAGCTAACAGCAGCGATAAGTAAATCTAAGTCTTGTGTTGTGTTTATCAACCAGCTAAGAGAGAAAATCGGGGTGATGTTTGGTTCTCCCGAAGTAACTCCGGGAGGGCGAGCCTTGAAGTTTTACTCCTCGGTCAGAATAGACTTAAGGCGCATCGCCACAATTACCACCGATAGCGTGGCAGTGGGGATAAGGGTGCGGTCTAAGATAGTGAAAAATAAGGTGGCACCACCTTTTAAAGAAGCTATTTTTGAAATAATGTACAATGAAGGCGTGTCAAAAGTTGGGGCACTTATAGATGCGGCCATAGACAACGGAGTAATTAAGAAAGCCGGCAGCTGGTTCTCTTATAAAGATAAGAATCTGGCTCAGGGTAAGGAGCAACTGAGAGTTGTTCTAAGGGAAAATGAAGCTTTAAGAAAGGAATTAGAAAGCGATTTCCAGGACAGTGAAGTTGCCCTGAAACAAGAATAAAAAATATTTCCGGCACAGCGCTTAGGCCACGAATTAATCAAAAGGTGTTTTATGCCCAGAATCGTTTTGTTTGTGATAGTAAGCTTTCTTTTTTGTCTGCCTCTTTCTGCCCAGAATTTTTCTGATCTGGAAAAAGCTACTATTAATATTGTTTCTGATGTAAGCGAGGCGGTAGTTTCTATCAGCAGTTTGACCGCTGATGAGTTGGAGCATGAGCTTGGGCTTTCTTCTTCGCAGAAAGAAAGAGATGGATTCTCCAAGGTATTTTTTGAGGAACTTCTTGGCCGGGAATCTGGACGCAAAGCAAAAGGGTTGAATTTTGGGAGCGGCTTGATAATCGACAAGGAAGGCTACATATTGACCAATGGGCACATAGTCTCCGGAGCAAGCAAATTAAAAGTTAAACTTTATGATTCAAGGGAATACGATGCCCAGGTTAAAGGCGTCGATGAGAGAAGCGATTTAGCGGTGATAAAAATAAACGCCGAAGGCTTACCGGCGGCAAAACTTGGCAATTCAGACGAGCTTAAAGTTGGCAGCTGGGTTTTCGCGGTAGGCAATTCCTTCGGGTTCTTTTTAAGCAATTCTCAGCCTACAGTAAATTTTGGGGTGGTAAGTTCCTT
>JBAYNQ010000060.1:0-7270 GCA_041678705.1 Candidatus Omnitrophota bacterium | reverse complement strand
GGTGCCGGAACGATTATAAGAAGCAAAGAAGGGGTTAAAGGTTTAACAACGGCAGCTAGCGTTTGGGTAAGTTCGGCCATTGGTTTGGCAATAGGCTGCGGGTATATAAGCGGAGCGATTATCGTAACTCTGCTTTCATATCTTTCTCTTTCCGTTTTAAAAAAAGTAGAAAAGAATATTCTTTAAATATAGCTTTCTGTTTTGAGAATATCTAGTAAATATAATATTAGGGGGTGTAATGATGGCAAAAAGAAGGATGGATGAGAAAGTCCTTGATGTTGATGCCGCCATGCAAGGCAGCCTGATTTTTTCCGATCCCGTCAATTTAAGAATTAACGGTAAATTTGAAGGCAATCTTACTACCAAAGGCAGCCTGATAATCGGTGTCAGTGCCGAAGTCAAAGCCGACATTATCGGAGAATCCATTACCGTAGCCGGAACTGTAAAGGGCAACATCAGAGCCAGTGAGGTTTTAAAACTTGTTTCTACCGCTCAGGTCATCGGTGACGTCCAGGTTCCGAAACTTTCCATTGAGGAAGGGGCTGTATTTAACGGTAAAAGCAGGATGCTTGAGTCTCAGATATCTCTTTCAGAACTTTCCGATTATCTGTCGATTGAAGAAGGTAAAATTATGGAATGGGTTGAGGGAGGCAAAATCCCGGTTGAGAAAGAAGGTAATAAACTTTTGTTTGACCGCAAACAGGTAGAGGAGTGGATAGCTACCAGGTCCTGATGATAGATTTCACCTGAATATATCCCGCCCGAATCCTTTCGAGCTTCTAAAGGCAAAAGTTTGTGGCCTAAAAATAAATATTGCCTTGATATAAAAACACTGTAAAATATATTTTCTTAAAAGATTTAAATAATAGACAATAGAAACAGCGGTAGGAAAAATGAAAGAAAGGCTTTTAGCTACCCGGGAAGCTTCACATATCCTGGGAATTCCCGAAAAAGAAATCATTGCTTTGGCAAATAGCAATATTATTCCTCATTTTAAAGTTGCCGGAGAGTTCCTGCGTTTCAGGAGGGAAGACGTTCTTAAAATTCGGCCGGCGATAAAGAAAAAATACAACATTCCCGAAAAACAACATCATAATCTAGAGAAACTGAGAGAGTTTATATATTTCCATGATTTCTACATTGTGTCCACGGTTATTATAGTTATTCTGCTCTGGATAATTATAAAAGACATAGCTTTTAAGGCCTGACAGATAAACCTCTTTTGGCAGGCTTAACCTTCCTTATCGCCACAAAACAAAAAGCATTGCTTTAATCTAGAGAATTGGTAGAATCAAGAAAGATGGGCTTTGAAGATTCCAAATTTGTTGAGTAAAACATTCCATAATATTTAACGGCAGCGCCGCTTACAAGGAGGTTCGATGGTAAATTTCGATGATTTTTCTAAATTAGACTTAAAGATAGGCAAAGTGATAGAAGCAAGCCTTCATCCTGATGCCGAAAAACTTTATGTTTTGAAAGTTGATGTTGGAGAAAAGGTAATTACCCTGGTATCCGGGATTAGGCCTTTTTATGAACAGGATTCTTTGCTTGGTAAACAAGTAGTAGTCTTGGTAAACCTTGAGCCGAAAACCCTCAGGGGGGTAGTTTCTGAAGGAATGCTTCTGGCCGCCCGTTCAAAAGATGACCTGGGGTTATTAACCTGCGATAAGAAAGTCGATGCTGGAAGCAGTATAAGCTAAAACAGGGTTAAGAGTACGATGATAACAGCAAATATAGAGGTAAAGACCAGAGGGAATGACGACATTATCAATATTACTCCCCAAATACAGGCTCTCACCGTCCAAAACCGTATAGAGAACGGCATTATCTTCCTGTCTGCTATAGGCTCAACCGCAGCTTTGACCACCATGGAATATGAGCCGGGTTTAGTGAAAGACCTAAAGCAGATTTTTGAACGCCTATTTCCTTTTCGCAAGGATTATGCGCATAATGCGACCTGGAGTGATGACAACGGCCATTCGCATTTGCGCAGTACATTTCTCAAAACCAATTTTTTTGTCTCTGTTACCGCCGGCAATCTTGACTTAGGAACTTGGCAGCAAATAGTACTGGTTGATTTCGACACACGTTCTAGGGAAAGGACAGTTGTCGCTAAAATAATCACCTAATTGATTCGGCCGCCGGTTTTAGGTTTACGGTTTTCGAAAAAAGAAAATCCAAAAACCGGTGCCGCTAACCGCAAACTAGAAAAATATGGATTTAAACGAAAATATAGAGGATTTTGATTTAGTTTTCTTAGATTTAGAAACTACCGGCCTAGATGTCGTCATGGGAGATGCGATTTGCGAGGTAGGCGCGGTCAAAATGAAAAATCGCCAGTCGATTCAGACGTTTCATAGCCTGGTTAACCCCGGTAAACTTATGCCTAAAGAAGCCTACCAGGTGCATAAAATTTCCGATGAAGAGCTTAAAGGGGCCCCCAGTTTTAAAGAAGTCGCCGACAGCCTGATTGAGTTTTTAAAAGGATGTGTTGTCTGCGCATATAATGTGAGCTTTGATGTAGGGTTCATCAACCACTATCTTAAAAAGAACGATTACCAGGCCCTGGATATTCCGGCTGTGGATATACTCTTAATGGCTAGGGGTTTGCTGGAACTGCCCAGATACAATCTTGAGTCAGTTGCCCGCTATTTTAACTTAGATTGCAGTAGCGGATTCCACAGAGCCATAGATGATTCTATTTTCGCCGCTAAAGTATTCTATGAGATCATAGATATCTTTAAACAAAAAGGAGTTGTGAAGTTAAAGGAATTTATCTCTCTTTTTGGGTTCGACAATGATATCTACCGGGCTCAAGAAAATAAAAAGGTAGATATTTTGCGCCGGGTGATTGATTCCGAGGGCGTAATTAAGGCAAGATACTTTTCCTCAACACGCAAAGTTGAAGAATCAATGCTTAAGCCATTGCAGGTGACACAGGAGAAAAAGGGTTTTTACTTATGTTATCAGGATAAAGATTCAAAAACTCTGCGGATAAACTTAAGGCAAATCTTAAATTTACATACATAATCCTTGTATGTATAATTTTCTATGCATAAAGGAATAATTTGGTAAAATACAAGGTGTGCCCGGGATATAAGCTCAAAACATTCAATCCGGGTTGTTTTCTTATGGAAGCTGTACGAAATAGATGTTAAAGTTACGGAGGATGTAAAAATAACCCGGATTAAAAATTGCGCAAGGAGGATAGCATGGATGATATATTAGAGATTTTAGAAAGCGATGCCAGAGTTTCTCTTGAGGATCTTAAAAAATTGACCGGCAAGAACGTTAAAGAAATAGAAAAAACAATAAAAGGGTACGAAAAAAAAGGCATTATTGTAAAATATAAAGCTATTATTAATAAAGCGAAACTGAAAAACGAGCAAAATGTTGTGGCTTTAATAGAGGTAAGAATAGCCCCGCAGAAGGATGTAGGTTTTGATCTTATTGCTGAAAGGATTTATCGTTTTCCGGAGGTTAAAAATTGTTATCTCTTATCGGGTACGTACGATTTGCTATTGGAGGTTTCCGGAAAAGACATCCAGACTGTGGCTGGGTTTGTTTCTGAAAAGCTGGCACCTTTAAGCTCGGTGAAAGCCACAGCCACGCATTTTATGCTTAAAAAATATAAAGAAGACGGGATAATTTTAACAAAAAAAGACAAAAACCAAAGATTGCCGATAACCTATTAAAGGAGTGCCGGTTACAGTAACGCCATAGCACTGGTGAGAAAAATTAACTGGTGTACTGGTGGCTGGTGTACAGGCACAGAAATAATATGATTGCTAAACACATAAAAAAACTTCCTCCTTCTGGAATCAGAGAATTCTTTGATCTGGTGCTTGGTATGCCGGAAGTTATTTCTCTGGGCGTAGGAGAACCGGATTTTATAACTCCCTGGAGAATAAGAGAAAAGGCTATTACTGCTCTTGAAGATGGTTTGACTTCTTATACCTCTAACAGCGGGTTACTTAGCCTGCGCCAGGGGATTTCTGAATTTCTAAATTCAAAATATTCCCTTAGTTATAAACCGGAAAGTGAAATTTTGATAACTACCGGAGTCAGTGAAGGTCTTGATTTGGCTCTGCGGGCTATAATAGAGCCAAAAGATATCGTTCTGGTAATAAGCCCCCATTATGTTGCTTACCCGGCTTTAGCACAGATTGCCGGAGCAAAAGTGCAGTATCTAGTTACTGATGAAAAGAGTGATTTTAAGATAGATTTAAAGCAGCTAAAGAATGCCCTATCTGTAAAACCTAAAGCTATTATCCTGAACAATCCTTCAAACCCGACTGGGGTTCATTATTCTGGTCCGGAGCTCGCAAAGATTTGGCGGTTGATATCTTTAAGCGGGGCGACTGTCATAAGTGATGAAGTTTATGACGAGTTAACTTATGATGTTAAACACGTGCCCTTTCCGGCTTTAGATAAGAAGGCTAAGCATAAGACAATCCTGCTCAATGGGTTTTCTAAAGGCTATGCTATGACTGGGTTCAGAGTAGGGTATGTATGTGCTGACAAAGAAATTATTTCTGCAATGACTAAAATCCATTCTTTTTCAATGATGTGCGTACCGATCATTTCGCAAGTTGCTGCCATAGAAGCTTTACGGTCACAGAGAGAAGTCGCGGGCATGAGAGGCCAATATAAAAGAAGAAGGGACTTTGTAGTTAAGGAGTTAAACCATCTGGGGCTTTATACTCCAACGCCTCGAGGTGCATTTTATTGCTTTCCTTCCCTGAAGAAGTTTCAGGTTAATTGCCTGGACTTTGCAAAAAAACTGTTATTTCAAGAAAAAGTCGCTGTTGTTCCGGGAAAAGCTTTCGGCGATGAATTTGATGTTAACATAAGGATATCTTATGCTAACACTCTGGACAATTTAAAAGAAGCGATAATCCGCATAGAGAGATTTATAAAAGCTCTTAAATAGATGGTATCTTAAAAATCAAATCTTTTAAAAATGCTGCAAACTAAAAAGATAAGGATAGGCAGAAAAAATATCGCAGCTTATTGTATGCCTCTGGGGAAAAAGAAGCTGATAATTCTAAAAGGCCGGCGCGGTTATGTTATGTGCGGTTATCTAAGTATGAAAACCGCGGATAGCTTGGCCGATGCAGCGGTTTTAATCAAGGGAGTTTCCAGTATCAGAGAGGCTTTGGGCTCCCAAGTGTATGCTGTCAGCCGTAAAGCCAAGAATCTGGGGATAAAGAAAGGCCAGGATATTAAGAGTGCGCTTAAAATCATTTCATAAATTAATATTAGTTCTGTTGCTGGTAAGCTTTTGTTCATGTTCTGCTTCGAACAGGTATTTTTATAAGCAGGAAAACCTTACGGAGTTTAACAGTAACTATCAGGATTTAACTGCCTATTATCAGCAGATACTTTCCCTGAATCCGGACGATGCCGAATTAAAGCTCGAGCTAGCTCAATTCTACTATAACTTTAGAGATTATCAAAAAGCAAAAGATGTTCTTGCCGGCCTCGATAATCCGGCAGCTAGACAGCTGCTCGCTAAAATCTATACCCATCTGAAAGAGTACGATTTCGCTATGGCTCTTTTTGAACAGATTAAGCCTTTGCCCGGTGATTCCGAATATCTTTATCTTTACGGAAATGTCCTGGAAAGCAAGAATCTTTTCCCCAAAGCTTTGAAAATTTACGCTAAGATCCAGGGCCCGTTTAAACAAAGAGCCGAGGATAGAATAAAGTTTATAAAGGTAAACAGTGAGGATGAAATACCGGCCCAGATAAGCCAGCTAAATGCATCCGCTCAAGAATTTATTCAGAAAATAGAAGATGAAGCTGCCCTAATGCTTCTCGTGGATGAAGAAACCAGAATAACAAAAGAAAACACTTCTGTTTCTTCAATCCATGTTGTGGAAAAAGTTTTAAAAGAACGGGGTAAGAACCTTGCTGAAGTAGAGGTCGGATACGATTCTACTTATCAGAGAGTAGAGTTGGAGTTTGCCCGCACCATTACCGCGGACGGTAGGGTTATGTATGCTGGAGGAGAGAACATCAGGGATGTAAGCCGTTACCTGAATTTTCCTCTATATAGCAATTCCCGGGCGTTTATTGTCTCTATGCCATCAGTAGACGTAGGTGCCATTATAGAATATAAGTTAAAGATTTATTCTTCCAAACTCGTTAACGAAAAGGACTTTAGTTTTATTTATCGCTTGCGGGAAGCCTACCCGATATTTAAGGCTTCTTTCCGCCTGGTGGTTCCTCAAGAAATCCAGGTTAGGTTTAAATTTTTTAACCAGAATTACGCCAAAGAAACTAATCTTGAGCCGGTTTTAAGCCAGGATGCCGATGATAATATATATAGCTGGGAGTTCAAGGAAGTAAAATCCATCATTCCTGAATACGCTATGCCGCCGGAGTCTATGGTCAATCCCGCGTTTGCAGTTTCAAGCTTCTCTTCCTGGGATCAGATTTATACCTGGTGGAAGTCTTTGTATAAGGAAAAATTAGTATTAGGTAAAGATGCCATAGCGGCTGTGAAAGATTTAATAAAGGATAAAGTAGACGATTATCAAAAAGCCAAAAGCATTTATGAGTTTGTAGCTCAAAATATCCGCTATGTGGCTATAGAATATGGAGACAGCGGCTACGAACCTCATTCGGCCCAGGAAGTGTTTACTAACCGCTATGGAGATTGTAAAGACCAGGCTATTTTGTTGACAGCTATGTTGAAAAAAGCCGGACTTTTAGCTTATCCCGTATTGATTCCCACCCGGCAAGTTTATCCGGCCCAAGAGTCTTTTCCTTCTTTAAACTTTAATCATGCCATCTGCGCTGTGAAGGTGGCTGATGAACTTATATTTATGGATCCTACCGCTGAGACAACTTCTTTTTCTCGGATACCTTTCTCAGATCAGGATAGAAAAGTCTTAGTCTTTTTTGATGATGCCTGGAAAATGCTCGTTACGCCTCAGAGCAGCAATAACGCTATTCGTTACGGCATGGACATAAAAATTTCTTCTGAGGAGAATGCTGATATTACCAGAAGCGTTGTAAGTGAAGGGTTTTTTGCTGCTTCTTACCGCTGGTATGTGAAATACACACATCCTGAAATAATAAAAGAGAATATCCAGAAAAAAATGATGGAGATATCTTCTCTTTCGCAGTTAAAAGATTATAAAATTGAAAATACAGAAGATTTAGATTCTAATCCCAAGCTTATTTATAATTTTCTCGCCGATAAATTTTTTAATCCAGCGGGGAATCTGCGAATAGTTCCGGTTCTGGATCAGGTATATCT
>JBAYNQ010000059.1:0-7286 GCA_041678705.1 Candidatus Omnitrophota bacterium | reverse complement strand
TCTTTTCAGCAATTTAAGGATAAACATAAAAAGTTCGTCATTCCTGAGATAATCGCTTCTATGGAAGAGATTGTAGCTGTATCTATGTGTGAAATTTCTAAATTGGAGAAAAAAGCCGACAAAGTGGGGCTAAACAGCGATGAAGCCCATGCCTTAGATATCTATTGGCGTGATATTGCTGAAGCTGCAAAAATACTTAGCTATTTTAGGCACACAAGGGTAGAGGGGTTGGTAAAAATGGTTTTTCAAACTCCTTATAGCTACGCAAAAGGAGATGCTTTACAGGCTTTAGCTAATGTAAATCCTCAAAAAGCTGGAATTTTAGCCAAAGCTTGGGCAAAAGAAGGTGAGGCTGAAAAAGAAATTTTAGATGCTTGCGTAGAAGCTATATTCTCTGATGAATTTGAGCAATGGCGCAAGAAGCCCGAAGAGATAGACCCGGAATTAAAGCCAATTTTGGAATTGGCCGGTATTGACCCCCAAAGTGAGATTGTTGGCCAAGACCGCGAAGATATTTTCCGGCATGTTGAATTAAAGCATATTTCCAGTGAGGTTGTTGAGGTTTTGGTTCAGATAAAAGATAGAGCCGCTTTGCCGATGATGCAAAGGCTTATAGGAGCCACTTATAATCAAGATAATATTGATGGTGCTAGTTTGGCTATAAGTTTTGGTAGTCCGGAATTAATTCCCGATTTAAAAGCTACCTTAGAGTCTATTGATGCTCATTTTGATAAGCTGGTTAGAGAACGCAATTATGATTTGGATGACTCGGACTCTTGGGCCAGCGGTGGGTTATTTGGAGAACGAACGGCCCAAATTGCTTTGGCTAGAGCAATTGCTTTATTGGGCGATAAAGATTATGTGACCCCTAAGCTTAAAGAATGGTTAGAATTTCACCTTAAATTGGAAGAAAGAGGCAGAAGCCGCTTTGATACTGATTATTCCCGTCCGCCGATTCATCGCATTGCT
Source organism: Candidatus Omnitrophota bacterium (assembly GCA_041678705.1). Lineage (GTDB taxonomy): Bacteria > Omnitrophota > Gorgyraeia > Duberdicusellales > 4484-171 > JAQUWY01. The sequence continues at coordinate 6,317 of JBAYNQ010000059.1, read as the reverse complement.
GGAATTCTAATTCGATTAGGAGAAGCTGAATATGTGGTGCCTAAGCTTTGGGATTTTTACAATGTTTTAGAGGGCTTGAGAGAATATGCAGCCGGATACTGGGATACACACTCCCTTGCCGAGTTGCTGATAATAGCAAAAGATAAAGATGCTCCTTCTTTGGTTAAGAAACTTTGGACGAGGGCTGCGGCTGATAAAAGTATGCATGCTTGGTGGACAGGCCTTCTCCCGGCTTTAAAAAGGTTGTCTTTAACCAGCAGTTTTCTTAATCAAAAACTTGCAGAATGGCAGGAGAATGAATCTGTTCAAAATAGCTCAGATGCCTCTGATGTGGCGAAAACTTTAGTGAGCTTGAGGGATGAGGAGGGCATAGACTATTTTATGCGTAACTTAGCTGAGCCTTTAACGGATGTGAGCAACTTGAGATACAACTTATCTTTGAGGTTTGGAGCAGCCAAGGCTTTAATAAAAGCTTTAAGACTAGATAGAGATGTCAAGGCCTCCCTCGACAACGGCGGTAATGCTTCACAAACAAGCCTGCGTATTAAAGCGGCAGAATCTTTAGGCCGCTTGCCCCTCGATAAAAATGAAACGGTGCAAATTAAATTGGACTTAGCGGTAACTGCAATTATGCAGAATAAAGATTTATTACGAAATTGGCTTTTAAAATGGGCAAAATATAACGGTATTAAAGGAATCTTAGGAGTTGAAGCAGGTGTTTATAAGCAGGAACAATATTTAAGGATTAAAAGCGGCGGCGATTATATTTTTTCATTAAATTATGTCCATAATCAGAGCGACTTGACTATTTTAGGGCAAGATGTTTCCAAAGAGCATAAAGGCAAAGGGCTAATGACTTTAATGCAGATATTTTTATTTTACGTTTTTAACTTAAGCAGTGTAAGCTATGATAATTTGAGGTGGGATGGGCATCGTTTTGTTGCGCACATGGCCAGGAAAGGTGTCTATGCATACAAATTACACCATTATGATGGATGCCCCGAAATTGATGCATATGCAGAAGTTAATCAAGCAAGAGTTAGAGAATATATTTTAAGTGAAAGGTTTGCTGAGGAATTGATTGGTTGCGGCGGTGAAGGGAGAGGGCAAAATGTTTCTCTCGACAACGGCGGTCGGGATAAGGTTTTAATGCTATTTGAAGGTTCTTCTGATGAACAGAATGCTGCGGTTAAGATGTTAGAGGGTGTTGATGCTGTTTCAGCCCGGCGTATAGTAGATGAAATCGTAAAAAGAACCAAAGATTTATCAGGGGAAACCTATGCCTTAAGAGTTTGGCTGGAAGGCCTTGCTTCAGCGGGGAAAGAAGCTATTCCTTTTCTGCAAAAGGCCATGGGTACGATAGTGAGTGATCCTCGTAAGAGAGATAAATCGTATCTTGAATTAAGGTATTGGGCAATTTCAGCCTTGCAGAAGATAGGATTACTTGAAGCTGAACGCTGGACCGTTGGATTTCTAAGAGATATTTATTTAAAACGAGGTTATCTTGCTATTAATGGTGGAGTTTCTGCGGTGAGGGAGACAACCTTTGATAGCAATTATGAAGAAATTAGTGATGATAGCATTGTGATGAATGTGCCGTTTTTTATGTGGGAAAAGATTCGTCAAACTCCGATTTTAGTCATTTCCTCGCAAGGAATTACTAAGGACCCCGAGGGTAATACGAATTTATTGGCACTACTTGCTAAATCTTTTACTTCGGAAACAAAAAAAGAAATAAAAAAAATAAAAGAAGAATTTGAAGTTTATGTGGGCTATCAAAGAATAGATGATTGGAAGCAAAGATTCAGTTTAGACGAGGCCAGGGAAAATGGAATATGGATATTTCCCAAAGCTGACTCAGGAAAATCTAAAATTATAAACCCGGCAGGCTTCTTAGATAATGGTGGTTTTCTAAGAAATAATTATAAATATCCGATTAAAAATAATAATAGCCAACACGTTTCTCGTTCTTTTACGGTTAGGCCGGGAGATATTTTTCATTCCGGAAGAAAGGTTGAGATTATTATTTGCGAAGTAAATTATGCCAGGGGAGTTATTATATTAAATTTGGAACGTCCCAATCAGGAGTTTATTGAAGGCAAGGGCCCGCGAGGGCCGCCGGCAAAAACTCAGGTAAAGACAATTCCTGCCGATAATCGCCCCAGAGAGATGATGCCCGGGCTGAATATACAAATTCAGAGAATAAAAGGAAATAAAGCCAATATTAGGCTAATATCACCTCAAAGCCGGCCTTTTATGAAAGGTCCGGTGCCGATATTAAATAAATTATTTAATGTTAAAGCCTCTCTCGACAACGGCGGCAGTGCTTCTCAAGCAAACTTACGCATTAAAGCGGTAGAGTCTTTAGGCCGCCTGCCCCTTGATAAAAATGAAACTATTGCTATTCCGGCATTGGAAGCCATGCTTGCCGTTGAAATTGGCCAGGCAGTGTGGGTAAGCAGTGAGTTAGCGACTGCCTATCCTCAGTTTCTTCCAGCTGTCCCTTTTCAAGGTTTTTTCGGCAATGTTTCCCGAGAGGAAAAACAACAGATGCTGTACGCGATGACCAGTGGGCTTTGTGCTTCTATAAATAGGTTCGATGCATTCAATATAAAAGTTGGAGAACATAAAGTAAACTTTTATGAAACTGCGTTTAGCGCTAATGCACCACCGGTTATTTTCGCTGATAAAAGAGAAGCTGATTATAGTATTTATTTTTCTCCTGCCGCACGAAAAATTATTGAAGACTTAACTAAGCGTATTTCTTTTCAGTTAAAAGAAAAAATTGAAGAAGCTAAAATCCTTTCCATTATTCTTCTTGCTATAGTTGTTCATGAACGTGCTGAGATGACAGGATTGATTCATCAGCAAGCTGTTTATAGCCAAAGAAAAGTAGCTCATTATAGCATTGTTGCGGAAGGGCTTGAGAGTTTGCAAGCCCAATACAGTAAAAGATCGGATCTAAGAGCAGAGGTTTCCGAACCAAGCAATGAGCAGGCTAAAGCTATCGAAAGTGCAATGTGTTTATTAGGCAGAGTTCTGATGAGTTTAGGCTCTAAGCCGGAATATAATGAATTTACCAAAATAGAGGGCTATCTTAAGTACACGCCAAAGAAAATTCGTTCGGACAATAATATCAAAGCATTAAATTCTATAATTGAGCTGCCAAACATAATTTTTGGCAAGTCAACAGCCGCTATCTGCAATACTCTTATTATTGCGGGGGCTATTCATTTATACCACACTCAAGGGCAAAGAGTTATGAAGCAAAAGGCGGAAAATTTAGTAAGAATTGCTAACGCGGAGCATATAAGCCCAGGTAATGAACAATTTGAGGATAGCATACTCGATGTGTTAGGTGTTGATGGGGCATGGGTAGAAGAGCAGGCAAAAACAGCACGCCAAAGAAAAGATAAAGAAACAGAACGAGGCCTAAATGAGCCTGAAGCAAAATTGGATAATAATTTAGTCAAGAAATTACTGCAGCACAAAAGGTCCAATAATGGCGATATGGAACAATCATGGCGTTTATACGTTGATGAACTCAATAAAGCTTTAAGCATAAAGGGGGCAGATTTTTTAGCAGGATTATTGGAAAGCCTTCTTGGAGCATATTATTCTGTATATTATAGCTCAGAGTTTAGGATAAAAACGGAAACAATAGCAAAAGGCGGTTTTTATGTGTTGGTTGCAACTCCTGCCGCCAAGAGCTTAGGCCAAGCTTTAATAAGATATCTTAATTCTCCATATCCTGGCAGAGAAGGTGAAGTGTCTGGCCAGCATACATTGATCGGCGCGGCTGAGCGCATTAGTCCAACCCGTTTATACGGCAACCTTAGCGATACCCCCGCTGTTTCTATTCTTATTGAGGAACTTCGAAAGGGTAAAGTATCAAAAGTTGTTGCCCAGAGAATTCAGGAGCAAGAACAGGCAGGTAAGGTATCAGAGGCCGGCGGTGTAATGAGGCAGCTCGTAGGCGGCCCTCTAAACACATCCGGATTTGCAGGATTATTGAGTGATGAAACAGGACGACCGCTTTTATCAGGGCCTGAGGGTTCCATAAGAAATAAGGCAGAGAAGGTAGAAGTAGCAGGGGTCTATATACCGAAACTTGCCCCCGAAGCGGGATACAAACTTGGTGGAGCAGTTTCTTGTGAAGAATTGACCGAGGCTTTGGCTGGAGCAAAAAGCTTTGATGAATTTATGGGTAATCTCTATTTATCAGCAAAGACTATTTTTGGAAATACCAGTCTTGCTCTAACAAGAAAAAATAACAAGACTGAAGAGGGCGTAGGAGAGCTATCAGAATGGTTTAGATATCTGCATTATTTAACCGGCAGGCCCAGAGTATTAAAGGTATTCAATAGTGTTCTTAGAAGGGAATATAAAGATTTACCAAAAGTAGCAAAACCTTTGAATGTCAGCCTTAATGAACTTGAATCAGTAATATTATTCAGCCTTATTTTACATGCCTATCTCGAAGCTAAGGGTAGTTCCCGCGAAACATTTTCAGCTTTCAGCTTATCGTTACGCGCTTTACATGAGCAGGTAGGATTAGGAATATTTAAAGCAATAGATAATTTTTACAGCAGTTTTTCACGGGTAGCAGAAAGAAGCAATGAGCTTAAAAAAGATGCCGAAGCAGAAGTTTCTGGGCGTCAGGCTGCATTTGCCGAGAAAGCAATAGGTCAAAGGACTCCTCAAGCACCGGCATCAGGCACTTCAGCTAGAGCCGGGAGTTTTACGCCGGAGAGAAAAGAGCAGAGAGAAAAGGAAGTTATCGAGCCGTCATTTGCTAATTTTACTAAAAGAATACGCGAAGCAAATCTTGATGATAAGGCAGTTTTAATATTAAATGGCCAGCCCGCCGACGCCAGAAAGAAATTATTTCCTCTCTTTGCCGGGAAAGATGCTGAATTTGATAGCTATGCACAGTGGTTTCGAGCGATAATGACAGCTACTCATCCTGATACATGTGCTCATACTTTAATTGAATTAGATCCATTTTCTCAGTATCAGGAGAAAGTCAAAGAGCTTGTTGCAAAGGTCCATAAGCTATTTAATGTGCTTAAGGAGCTTTCCGAAGCAGAAATTGCCAAGATAAACTTAGCCGAAAATAAAGATGAAAAACTCGGGGGCCGCCTGCGTATCATTAAAGGGCTTATACCTGAGAATTTAACCATTCTTGATGTGGCAAGATTTTTTGCTGATAGAATTTCTATTTTGAAGCAGGAACAAACAAAGCTTGAAGGAAGGATCAATGAGCTGTCCGGGCGGGTTGATAAATTGGATAACCAATTTCTTGGTAAGGCACCAAAATTGGATTCTGGCTCCAGCCAGGCTGCAGCCGCGAATGAGAAACCTTTAGATAACGGAGGTAAAAACAAAATTGCTGTTTTCGAAGTGACTGAGTCCAAAATATATATAGGGGTTTTAATGATGCTCAGTTGCGCAATGATGATTGCTTTTAAACCGTTTCTTGCAAAAGAGCTTTATAAAGATACCGCTTTAAACGCGTGGATAGTCCAGGCAAACTATTATTTATACGCTTTCATCGCGCTTCTTATTTATAAAATACCAAGCATAACAAAGCATTTCAAAGAAAGATCCGCGCGCAAGTTTCTCCCCCAGTTGGCTAAATCAGAAAAATTAACCGTATTTTTTAGCATAATTTTTGGGCAGATCCTTGCTTCGCCATTGGCTTATTTGGCTTTGGAACACAATTCAGCTTTAGCTACCGAAACTATAATTAAAACTTCCCCGATTCTCGTTGCTATTCTGGCAGTTCCAATTCTGAAGGAAAAAATAAATTTTATAAAAATCCTAGGGATATTATTCACTTTTACCGGTGGGTTAACGGTTGTCAGTGTTCTAAAGGGTGGCGGAGATATGACTTTTTTAGGAATTATTTTTGCTGTTTTTTCGTCTTTTGCTTATGCTGGTTCAGAGATTGTAAAGAAAAAAACAAGAAGTTTTAAAAATAAATTAAATACTTCAAGCTTGTTGTTATTTTCATACTTAGCTGCTTTTCCTATTATAGCTATGCTCGCTCAGTTTATGTCTGATGGATTTGTATTAATTATCAATCCCTGTATTTTTGGGATTGTTGCAATAAGCCTTGCAACTTTATTGTTAAGCTATAAGTCTTTAGACTATTTAAAAACTTCAGTGTCAAAAAGCATTAATAATACTTCTCCGATATTTGTTCTGTTGATATCTATGACAGTTTTTGGCCTTCCCTTTCCAGGCTATATAGCAATGCTTGGCGTTATGTTGACAGTTATTGGAGTCGTTTTTGTAAGCGGGATGAACAATGG
>JBAYNQ010000058.1:0-7419 GCA_041678705.1 Candidatus Omnitrophota bacterium | reverse complement strand
TGGAAAATGATATAATACAGGTTGCTTGCGCCAAAGCCTCACAAACAAAGCTCTTGGTAACAGAGAGACAAAAAAATGTGGAAGGCGCTTTTAAGGTGAAAAAAGAAATTCACGGAAAAAAAATAATCCTCGTAGACGACATCCTCACCACAGGAGCAACAATCTTTTCCTGCGGCCGGGAACTAAAGGCTAAAGGCGCAAAAATAGTTACTGCCGTAACAATAGCAAAAACAATACAATAACCGTAGCACCGAGCAAACAATGAAAATACTGCGCACCTACATTCTTAAAGATTTCATAACTGTATTTATTTTTTCCCTCCTGATTCTGACACTAGTCATGTTCATGGGCCAGATGATGAAAATATCGGATATGGTGATAAGAAAAGGCGTTAATCTTTTTGACGCTTTAAAAATATTCTCATTTTTCATACCCCTATTATTGCGCTTTACGATTCCTCTTTCCTTTTTGCTGGGTATTATGTTGGCCATGGGAAGGTTGATCGCCGATAACGAGATAATAGCTATCCGGGTTGCCGGCGTGTCCTTGATAAAAATACTTAATATTTTTCTCATACTGGGGTTTATTTTTTCTCTATTCCTATTTATATTAAACGACAAGATAATCCCTTTATTCCACTATCATTACCGCAGCCAGATTAAAAACATTTATTCTAAAAATATATCAGCCCTGATCGAACCCGGAGTGTTTCTTGAGAATTTCCAGAATTACATCCTCTATGTTTCTGATAAAAACGAGAATAAACTTAAAAACGTATTTATCTACGAAGTTGACGAAAAGCAAGGTATAAGCAAAGTGATGTTTGCCAAGCAGGGAGAATTTATCGTGGAAGGCAATACCCTAAAGATAAAGCTGGAAGAAGGCTTCAGGGACGAAACTGTCTCCAAAGACAAAAATGAACTTTATCGCTTAAATTTCAAGGTATTTTTCATGGACATCCCCATCCAGGAACAGAAAGAAGTCAAAGTAAACAAAAAACCTGCCGATATGAGGCTGCAGGAAATCCAACAAAAAAGAAATTACTTAAAAAAAATGGGCATAGATCCCAAGAAAGAAGATGCTCCACTGGAATTAATCAGCGAGTTCCATAAAAGAATAAGCTTTTCCTTTTCTGTCATAACATTTGTCCTTTTGGGTTTTGGGATATCCCTTGTAGTCAAACATCGTGAGAAATCGATAAACTTCGGAATCGCTTTTTTTGCAGCCGGTATATACTACCTTCTGTTCATTCTGGGAGAAACTCTTATAAGCCGGCGCCTGGTCTTCCCTTGGCTGGGAATGTGGCTGCCCAATATACTAATTATGACAATCGGCATATATCTTATTTTTAAATATGCGCATTCTCGATAAATACATATTAAAACGGGTAGCCTGGAGTTATCTGTTTATCCTTCTAACCTTTATCGGGTTATATTTTATAGTAGACATATTTACCAATCTTTCTGATATCTTGAAAACTACTCCTTCAGTGGGAATACTTTTACAATATTACTTTTACTCGCTACCGCTTATAATCCTGAGGGTGAGCCCTTTATCTCTTTTGATCAGCACTCTTTATACTTTTGGAGAACTAAATAAAAACAACGAAGTCATCAGCATACGCTCCTCCGGGCTAAGTATCATTCGCATTGCCGCCCCTATTGTATTTTTTTCTCTATTTGTTTCAGCCACCCTGTTCTTTCTTCAAGAAAAAAGTTTAATGGTTTCCCAAAAAAAAGTTGAAGATATTAAATCCAAGTTCATTAAAGAAAATCTTTCTTCTGCGGCAGAAGAAAGAAATCTAGCTTTTACTTCTGGCAATATGATATTTTTTGCGGGAAAGTTTCTTCCTAAAGATAAAACTCTTGAAAATGTAAAGATTTTTAAGCAAGACGAAAACAGAAACATCGTCCAGCAAATATTATGCAAAAGTATCATCTATGAATACGGTTTCTGGATAGGTAAAAACGTTGTCATCTATGACCTAAATAGAGACGGAACCATAACCGGGATCCCGTCTAATTGGGAAACAAAAAAAATAGAACTTCAGGAAAAACCAAACGAATTAATCTTCAAAAAAAGTATGTTTTCCCAGTTTTCCTCCCTTGAAACCCTGGGAAAAGAAATAGAAAGCTTAAGAAAGATAAATACCAAAGAATCCTTGGCCAGCCTGATTATTGATTATAACCAAAAAATAACCGAACCATTTTCTCATCTTTTTCTTGTGATAGGCATACTACCCATAGCTTTAGAAATAAAAAAACGCAAAGTTGCGCTTTCTTCTCTCGGGGTAGGTTTTATTTTCGGTTTCATTTACTACGCCATTTCTTCTTTCAGTGTCGCCCTGGGTAAATCAGGGTTAATACTTCCTTTTTTCAGTGCCTGGTTAGGGCCTTTGTTTTTTCTTACTGTAGGAATAACCGGACTGCTTTTAATAAGATAAAAACAACCACTATCCAAAATCTAAAACACAAAATTTATTTCATTTAATTTGTTTAGGATTTAGCATTTTTGAGGAGCTAGGATTTATAGATACGTGGTATTTTTAGTGAGAGCCGGCTGATAATCTCATAAGGAATAGTTCCGGAAAGTCGGGCTAAATCTTCGGCAGTTATTTTAAGGTTTTTGTGCTTGCCTATTAGAATCACATCGTCGCCAGCAAATACTTTTTTTCTTCCTCCCACTTCAACCATAATATGGTCCATACATACTCGGCCGGCAATGCGAAAGAAACTTCCATTAATAATCACCCTGGAACGGTTAGATAAGGCCCAAGGGTAACCATCAGCATATCCAGCAGCAACAGTAGCGATACAGCCTGAACGTTTAGAAAAAAATGTCCTGCCGTATCCTATGCTTGTGTTCTTTTCTACCTTCTTTACAAAAATAACTTTTGACTTTAGGGAAAGTACCGGCTTAACATTAAATCGCACGGCAGGATCGGGCTTGACCCCATAAAGAATGAGCCCGGGACGGACCATATTAAAGTGGGCATGAGTATAATTTATGAGGCCTATACTGTTAGCGCAATGACGAAATTCAGGGATTATGCCTACTTTGCCCAGCTCTTTAATAAATTTGTTAAAATTACCTATCTGACAATTAGTAAAATCCGGATCACTATCAGCGACCGGAAAGTGAGTATATACACCTTCTATCTTGATATTTTTGAATCCTTTGAGTTGTTTAACTAAAAAATTGGCCCTGCGGTAGGTAAATCCAAGCCGGCCCATACCGGTATCAATTTTAATATGCACAGGCATCACTTTATTTATCTTAGAAGCTTCTTTGTTGAGTTTAGAGATAAACTTGATATCGACAACGCTTGGTATAACTTTATATCGAACAAAAAAATCAGCGTATTTATCTAAAACTGCACTAAGAACGATTATTGAGCCTGCGAAGCCATCTTCCCTTAAGGCGATAGCCTCTTCAATGCTGCCGACACCAAAAAAATCAATGCCTCGGAGGCTTAATTCTCTTGCTACCGGGATTAACCCGTGGCCATAAGCAGATTGTTTTATCGTGGCTATGACTTTTACGTTCGGCTTAAGGCGCTTACGGATAGCCTCAAGGTTCCTACTCAACTGTTTTAAACTTACTTCTATCCACAAAGGCCTAATCATAATTTTTAAAAGTAGCCAACAAAAATTAGGAGAAATAACGCTTCCACTACTTACTGTTTTCTATTTGCTATTTCCTCCTGATCTGACATGTCTTTGGGTGTAAATATAAAGGCTCTAGTTTCTCTAAAGGCAAAAAAACTTTCTTTTCATAACGCTCCCGGGCCAACATAAGCAAATCAGCCGCCTTGGGATAAACATTTTCAGGATAAACCAATTTGGACCCAAAAGAAACAATTTTTTCCCTGATATGGTCTTCATAAGTAACAAACATACAATCTCTTTTCTTGTTGACCGCATCTTCCAACGTAGAGAGCCTTTCCCTACCGGCTCTTATAATCCGGCCACGAGTATAATGAAAGCATGCCGAATAAACAAGGTTCTTTCGGGCATCAGCAACAACGGCTACTTTCTTATTTACTTCCTTCACAGAATAAGCACAGGAAAAGAAGCTTCCTATTCCTATTATAGGCTTCCTGACGGCCAAAGCAAAAGCTTTAATGATACTGCCGGTTATGCGCAGTCCAGTGAATGAGCCCGGACCCAATCCCATAACAAAAGCATCAAAATCTGAGATAGTCAAAGAATTTTTCTTTAGTTTCTTTTCAATATTGTTTACCAATTTTGAAGCTCCAAACTTTACAAGCTGGTTTTCTTCGCCAAGAATTTTATCCTTGCGGTAAAAACAAAAGGAAATGTTTTCTGAAGAAGCTTCAATTCCTAGAAGATTCATCTTTTTTTACTCCTCGTTTTATATCTAGAAGCTACGGATCTTTTTGCTTTAAATTTTGTTGATTCAGAAAATTTTTTAATACCTGGACCTTTCATCAAGAAAGTAAGGCACCGGGCGTTTTCTTTCAGAAATTCAAATTTAACTTCCATGCATTCAGAAAGCTCTTTCTTGAGCTTCTGGCCCCATTCAATTAGATAGATAACATTCTTATCATAAAAATCAATACCTATGCCTGCCTCAAAGATATCTTCGGCTTGGAGACGATATAAATCTACATGGTATACACTATACTTTTTTGTCTTGTATAAACGTGAAATAATGAATGAGGGGCTCAAAACCCGGCCGCCATAGCCTAAACCAGCCACAACCCCTTTAACAAAGGTAGTCTTACCTGCGCCTAATGGACCTTCCAAAAGTATTATCTCGCCGCCTTTCAGGAGTGCGGAAAAATTTTTACCATACTCAAGGGTCTGCTTACTTGAACTGCTTTCCAATACCAGCTTCATCATCAGCTCCCTAACCTTACAAAACAGTTTGAAACTGTTTTGTAAGGTTAAAAGTGGGTATATCCTTTTGGCGTTATTTTATGCAGTTTTCCTCTTTTCGCGAAATTATATCCAAACTTGGGAGGCTTTATCCTTCCTACACAATGAAACTTTTTATTTAATACATTAAGCTTTTTTTCTTTTTCGTCAATGGTAAAAATCAGCTCGTAGTCCTCGCCTCTATATAAGCTTTCCTTATCCACAGCCGGAACGCTTTCCTGGTCTAGGACCGCCCCTTTACCGCTGCTTTTTAGCAGCTTGTATAAATCACACACAAAACCATCCGTGATGTCTATCATAGCGTTAACAGCGAAATTTTTTGTTAAAAATTTTGCTTCTTTTATCCTGGGCTCAAAAGTCTCATGAAACTTTCTTGCCCCTATCTTGCCGGTAATAAAAATATAATCTCCTACCTTAGCTGTACTTCTGGAAACAAATTTATCCGTTTTACCCAGCCCCCAAACATCTAAAAATAGTTTATCGGACCTAGCAGTATCGCCTCCAATGAGAGCAAACTTATATTTACTGGCGAGGCTAAGCACGCCTTCCAGGATTTTCTTAAGATTACTTTCCGACACGTACCTGGGCAAACCCACTGATATGCCTATAAATTCCGGCTCACCCGCGCAAGCCGCGAAGTCTGACAGAACCCGGGCCACAGCCCTTGAGCCGATTGTGCGATAACTGGCTTTGCCTAATTCAAAGTGAACTCCTTCTATGAACGTATCACTTTTTAAAAGAGCTGTTTTTTGCCTAAGAGAAACCAACGCGCAATCATCCCCTATACCGCAAAGCACCCTTTTGGTTTTGGGGACCTTCTTCTTTAAATAGTCTATCCAGGAAATCTCAGTTAACGACATAATAAAAATTGCACCAAGTATAATTTATTTATTCGACAGCACTTTGCTTATATTCTTATTAAAAGGCGCAGAAATAATGCCTTTGTCAGTTATTATAGCCTTAATGAGTTTGTGCGGAGTTACATCAAAGGCTAGATTGTAAACATTTATCTTAGGAGAAGCCACTTTAATCTTACCCTGAATTTGCCTAATCTCTTTGCCCGGACGTTTTTCTATAGGTATTTGCTCTCCTCCGGAAAGACTCAAATCAAAAGTACTGGAAGGCGCGGCTATATAAAAAGGTATTCCATGATATTGAGCCGCAATCGCCACAGCATGAGTTCCTATCTTGTTAGCTGTATCACCATTAGCGGCAATTCTGTCGGCACCTACGATTACTTTATTTATCCTTCCTTGTTGCATAAGAAAAGCAGCTGAACTATCACAAACCACAAACGACTTTATCTTGTTTTTCCCCAGTTCCCAAGCGCTGAGCCGCACCCCCTGCAAAAGAGGCCGCGTTTCATCCGCATAAACAACAATATTTTTGTGCTTGTGGCCTGCTTCATAAATCACCCCCAAAGCTGTACCGCTACCAGAGGTAGCTAATAATCCGGCATTACAGTGTGTCAGTATCCTGTCACCGGCTTTGATTAGGGGCAAACCGTTTCTGGCTATGCGCCGGCAAAGCAGCACATCTTCTTTGTGTATATCTATCGCCTGACGCAGAATTTCTTTCTTAATCTGGTTTATGGTTTTGCCCTGTCCGCTACAGACAACTTCTTTAAGTTTATCCAACGCCCAGGATAAATTGACAGCTGTAGGCCGGCATTTTTTTAAATACTCAAGAGATTTAAAAAAATTCTTTATGAAACCACGCTTATCCGAAGGAAGCCGGCGCATATTTATACAGGCGCAATAAGCCGCAAAAACTCCTATTAAAGGAGCCCCTCTTACCTGTAAAGATTTAATAGCCTCATAGCCCTGTTCAATAGTCCTGCATTGCCGCCATACCTCTTTGGAAGGAAGCCGGCTTTGGTCAAGATATTCAAGCTGTCCTTTAGAAAATTTTATTGCTCTCATTGCCAAAAAATCACACATCCATACGCTTAAAAACCTTGCGAACATTAAAAGCTATCGCTTCTTCAAGCTTTTCAGCCTCTAAACCCTTTATCGCAGAGCAAAACTCATATACTCTTTTAATATCCGCGGGCCCGGAGCATTTACCCTGTATTTTCATATAAGGAAAATCTGTCTCAAGCAACAGGTTATCCAAAGGACACCTCTCCAGAGACAACTTGATATCTGGTTTGTTACGTAAAATATTAAGAGAGAATGAAACCATTCCCTTTCTTTTAATAATTTCTTCCATAAAATCGGGAGAATAAGAGAAACAATGAAAAATCACATTATGCCAAGAATCATAGAAACCATCAAGAATTTCAAGTATACGAAAAGAAGCAAGCCGATTATGAATAGTAAGTGCTAAATCATGTTTGGCAGCCAGCTTAATAAATTCGATTAAAACTTTTTCCTGCTCTGGGAGGCTAGCCTTGGATTGGCAGTCAAGGCCTACCTCTCCTATGGCTATTACCTTTCTATGCTGATTCATAAACTCTTCGTATTGAGTAATCACAGAAGGAGAAAATTCTTCCGCATAAAAAGGATGGAATCCAAGA
>JBAYNQ010000057.1:0-7440 GCA_041678705.1 Candidatus Omnitrophota bacterium | reverse complement strand
TTAAGCCCGTCTTTAGCGGGATGAATAAATTCCACAAGGGCACAGCCGTCACCGGATTCAAACTTTCTGCACTCGTCTCTTTCCTTTACCCACATTCTCAACCTTTAAGGATTCATTCAATCCAGCCGATTTCCTTTTGCTTGCTAAGCTTTATGAGTACATAATTACGGATCCTGTTCAGCGCCGCCGGATTTATCTTTAGGAACTTTACACCCACCATATAAGGAAATTTCAGGCCAGTTACCTCTTTTGACCACATGATTTCGCCAGTAGCTTTAATGGGTTTTTGTGAATCGGACAGATAAATCTCTAAGTCTAGGGCCATGCCGGGAGAAAGCCTCTGCAAAATCGGCAGGCTCATTCCTCCTTCAGAAATATCTTTGGATTGAGTAGAAACAAGACGGAAACTTTTTATAACCTGATAGCTCACCTTCAAGGAATCGTTTATTCTGATGCTTTGACGCCGCTCTTTCATAAGTTTTACCTAGAACCTCATACCAAAAACTAACTGCATTTTAAACCAGCTTCTACCTTCTTTGTAATTTAGCTAAAAGCCTTAGGATTTCAAGATACAGCCAAACAAGAGTAACCATCAAGCCAAAAGCTCCATACCATTCCATATATTTAGGAATCTGTCTTTGAGAACCTTTTTCAATAAAATCAAAATCTAATACAAGATTAAGAGAAGCGATAGCCACAACAAATAAACTAAAACCTATTCCTAAAACGCCTCCTCCGTAGATGAAAGAAAAACGGACGCCAAAAAAACCAGCGACAATACTCGCCAGATAGAAAAGTGCTATACCGCCAGTAGCGGCAACCACACCAAGCTTGAATCTCTCGGTAACTTTTATTATTCCGGACTTATAAACTGCCAAAAGACAAAAAAGAACACCGAAGGTCAAGCCTACCGCCTGCATCACAATACCCGGATAACTTTTTTCAAAAAGCGCTGAAACCGCCCCTAAAAAAACTCCTTCTAAAAGAGCGTAAACCGGGCTAGTCACAGGAGACCATTCTTTCTTAAAAACTGTCACCAAGGCAACGATGAAACCGGCTATTGCCGCCGGCCAGACGAAAGAAACGGCTTTGGAGGAATTTGCCCAGGCCCAGGACGCGCTAAGAAAAGTCAAAACCAGCAGAATAAAAGCTTTATTAACTGTACCCTGGATGGTCATGGCGTTCGACGAGTCAGATGAACTCAATCCAGAAAAAACATTATCTCTTAAGGCGGGATTGCCCGAACGTATCATAAGGTTTCCTCCTTTGCTTTTCGTATTTCGTATTTCGCATATCGCATATCGTGTGTTGTATTTCGTATAGTGCCTATCTATTTTGAAAAGCATCAATGAGTTTTCTGATCTCTTTCTCAATTAAGGAAAATTTTCCAGCCTTAAGCCACTCTTTCCTAAAAATACTCGCTCCAAAAGCTACAGCATCGGCTCCTTGACGAAAGAAATCAGTGATATTCTCTGACGTAATCCCTCCACAAGCAAGTAATTTAATATTATCTAATGGCCCCTTGATCTCCTTTATATAGCCCGGACCAAAGAATTTAGCCGGAAATACTTTTACCATCGAAGGCTTAAAACTCCAGGCTCTATATATCTCCTGCGGGCTAAAGGCGCCCGGAAATACACAAAGAGAATTCTTATGGCAAAACTCTACAACCTCAGTAATTAATATTGGAGAAACAATGAATCTGGCTCCGGCGCTAAAGGCCTTTTTAGCCTGCTCTAAATCCATAACTGTGCCTGCGCCTACAACAAAACTACCCTGGCTGGATTTGGCAAGAGTTTTTATCAAACTGCAGGCGTCTTTAGTGTTCATGGTAACCTCTACGGCCTTAAGGCCTGAGGCAGCCACAACCTCCGCCAAAGGTTTGATGTCAGCATTGCTAACCCCTCTGAGTATACCCAAAAGAGGCAGTTCTTTGAATCCGGCCATGCCCATAATTGCTCTTGCCCGCGAAATATCCGGTGCTATCTCAATCTAGCTCGGGATTCATCAGGCTCTCGTAAAATTCACGATAATTTTCTTTGCCGGGACCCTGACGTAAAGCCATTGCTAAACGAGGATGTTCGTTCATCATGCCGGATATCGCATAAGGGATTATGTACCCCCACTCTATTTTGTCACGTAAAGGCACCAATTCGTTTGATATCAAATCTAAGATTGGGCGTATGTCAAACTTGGGATTCTTGAGAAAACCTATCAAAAGTTCCAAAGGACAATTGCCGGCGGCCCGGCCGATCCCGTAAACTGTAGCGTCCATATAATTAGCATCATGTATGATAGCCTCTATAGTATTGCTAAATGCGAGCTGTTGATTGTTATGGCCATGAAAACCAACCTCTTTTGTTTTGAGTATCTTCTTGAATAGCTTAACCAAATATTCAGCAGTCTCCTGATATAAAGCCCCAAAACTGTCCACTATATAAACAGCTTTTACTTTTGCTTCCTGTTCTATCTGATGCAGAGCCTCTTCAAGCTCTGTGCCCTGATCCCGGGAGATAGCCATAATATTTATTGTGGTTTCATAACCTTTTTCAAAAAAACGGTTAACCATAAAGATTGCCTTATCGATATCTTTAACATAACTAGCCACTCTTATCATATCAACGGGGCTATCACAGGCAGGCTTAACATCGTCAAGCTCGACTCTTCCAACATCAACCATAACTGCTATCTTGGTCGATGATTCTATCCCTTCGGTAATTTTTCGTATCACATCATCATCGCAAAATTTCCACAATCCGAATTCCTTTGAAGAAAAAAGGTTTTTAGAGTTTTTGTAACCTATCTCCATATAATCGACACCAGCCGCCGATATCGCCTTATAAACTTCCCTGACAAAACGCTGGTCAAAATTATGGTTATTAATTAACCCTCCATCACGGATAGTGCAATCTAAGACTTTGATCTGTTCTCTATACATAATTCCTCCTAAAGATGCCGGCTAACACAAAAATCAGATTTCGTTTTCATTTACCAGCCTTCTATAATACTCCAGGCATTCCTGGCAGGTAGGTTCTTTATGCTGCCAATCAATATGGTCCTTTCTTATAAGATTAATGATATACTCTTCAGCTTTAACGTGCTCAAGAGAATGTTCCTTATGAATCATCCTGCCGCATATCTGGCACTGATAAGTTTCTGATTGAAGAGAGCCTTTTGTGGGCTTCTTGTCAGGTTTTTGCTCCGAACATTTATTGCAGACGGAATCATCTTTATCGGAAGGCTTAACTCTAAATAAGGCTTTTGCCACCTTACCTAAAACACCTCCTAAGGGAACTTTACAAATCTTACAACGTTCCATAAAAATTCTCCTTTTTGTACGCCGGTATGTTATATTCTCCAATTCGATAAATAATTATCCCACTTTCATAGACCCATTTTACTAAAAAGGATTATACCAGAAAGCGGCTTTTAAGTCGAGTGGATATCTAACGCTATATAAAAGTATATTAAGCTAAACAAAAATTAAAGCAAAGCAGCTTAAATTCACGGCTTAGGAGCAGCATATTTCTTTAAACTTTATGGATTGGACAAAGCAAGTGCTAAAGTTAACGCTGAGTCTGGTACGGCAAGCTTTAGTCGGGTATCTTTTCGCCCCTCAATATATTTGGCAAAGGCTTAACATCTATCCTTATGCCACCGTCATGCTCTATGACTAAAGTATATAATGTGCCGGGGATAAACATGCTTCCAGGAGCTTCTATCTGGATGTTCTTTATGCCTTTTTTCTTGGCGCTTTCAGGAGAAAGAGCGTATTCCCAAAATTTTCTCCAAATCTTCTCTTCAAAAACAGAGCTACCCCCATCAATCTTGTAGCCTCCGGGCACTTGATAAGCTTTGTTTATTTCATACTCAACGGTTTTATCACCATCAAGCATAAACGCCTTCCAAAATATATAAGCACTCTTGCCTCTAAGAGAGTCCTTTCTCTTTATATGCACATCATCAAAACGGACCACTAATGATTGAAACTGTATTATATTCCCGGGAAAGGTAAAATATTTAGATTCAAGAGGATTGTTGTTTTTATCATACTCAAGAAACTTTATCGTCGTTAGCGTCCTTTTCGTTTCTTCATCGTATTTTAAGCTGCTTACCAGCACTTCGGCTATACGAGAGTCGGCTTCTAAGGCTAAAACCATTTCCTTTAGAATCCTGTTTTCATTTAAAAAACGGGCAAAGTTGGCCCCCAAAAAAATAAATACTGCTAGGCCGCAAATCACTACTAATACATAAAGAATGCTTTTGGCTTTAGGCATACAGATTACCAATCAAGATTGTCCAATATCTTTTTTATGGTATTGGGGCTGTTAAAAGTAAAGAAATGCAGTTTTTTTACTCCATTGTTGATTAAGTCCTGGCACTGTTTTATTGTAAATTCAAGGCCGGCTTTCTCCATATCCTGCGGACACCCTGATAGCTTTTCCATGCTTTCTTTTATCCGACATGGTAAATTAACTCGGCAAGTTTTTAAAAAATTGTCCAGTTTCTTGATGTCCGTGAGCGGAAAAATGCCGGGCAATACCGGTATGTTCATTTTTTGTCTGCTTGCTCTATCCATAAACTCATAGTAATATTTGTTATCAAAAAACATCTGAGTTACGGCAAACTCGGCTCCGGCATCAATTTTACGTTTAGTGTATTCACAATCTTCCTCGACCGAAAAAGATTCGATGTGAGTTTCCGGATATACCGCCACCCCTACGCAAAAATTCGTATGCTTTTTAATAAATTTGACCAAATCAACAGCATATTTGAAATCCTCGCATTCTCCGGCAGGCCCAAGGCCCTCGGCAGGCAAATCCCCTCTTAAAGCCATAATGTTTTCAATGCCTCTATCTTTATACTGATCTAGCAAATCCGTCACTTTCCTTTGACTTGAAGCAATACAGGTCAAGTGAGGCATAACAGTAGTAGCTGTTTTATCCAAAAGGCTATAGACAGCTTTCTTCGTCCTGTCTTGGTTCTTTCCTAAAGCTCCATAGGTCATAGAAAAATACAAGGGAGAGTAATCTTGCAGCATCAAAGATGTTGATATCAACTTATCCATACCCTTCTCGGTTTTGGGAGGAAAAAACTCGAAAGAAACTCCTTGAGAATTCTGCTTGAAAATATCACTTATTTTCACACTTTTCTCCTTAGCTTTTAAAACCAGATGGATTAATCACTGTTTTTTAAAGCAAATTCTTCGTATATCCGGCCAAAATCAACGCCCGAAACTGTTTTACCCGCGTAATCTTCGGAAACTGATTCCATCGCTTTTTTAAAATCTTGGCTCTGGGTACCGTTATGCACCGATAGATAGGCCTCAATAAAAGCAGCAAGCTTATCTACCGCCTTCACCAATTGTCCGTCACGGTTCTCAGTATCAGAGAATTCATCTTCGGTAAAACCTCTCATCTCTCTATGCCAGCCCTTTGGAATCAAGCGGTAAATTTTCCTTTCCATCTCTTCCTTTTCATAATCCTTTATCAAATCTCTTAAGCCCTCCACCGAATCCTTCACTGGGTTTATAACATCCCTGGTAAGAACTTCGGGTAAGTCATGGAACAACCCCGTAAAATAATTATTCACTCTCCGGTCAGAGGCCATATCTTTATCCAGTGAGAGTAAATATACCAGCATTGCCACTATCAGCATGTGGCCCAGAACTGAAGTCTTAGGGACTCTGGGAAGATGGCTCCAGCGTATCTGGAAGCGTAATTGCCCGCAGATATCAACAAAATCCTTAAGCTGAGAAGTTTTGAGTAACTTCTGCATACTGGGCAGATCATGATATTTCTGTTGTTTTTCGAAAATATCCTGCCTGATTTCTTCAATCAAATACCCTTTGGGGTTAGCCCGCTGGATGATGTCAAATTCCCATTTCGTAGCATAAAAATGAGCGGCGCTGATAATCCTGCGATTTATATTTCTTTCTGAATCATGCAGGTAATTATTAAACCTAGAGCAAAAAGCATTTCCTAATGAGTTTATGAAAGGATGTATTCTTTTATAAACCCAGTCATTCAGCCTTGCGTATTCTTTTTTATTTTCTTTTATTCTGTGAAAAAGTGGCGGCTTTAAATCAGTTAAGACTATTCTCTGCAGATATTCGAAAAACCCCGCTTCTATGACTTCAAGCCAATCGAGCCCCTTGCTTCCAGCCTCTTCCTCGCACTTGGCAAGGATATAGGCGACTATCATCTTATGGGCTTGTTTATCAAGCTCGGTAAGCTCAACTGTGCGAATCTGATCGTTCCAACGCTGCATATGAGCAGCTTCGTGAATTTTAAGTAATAATTTCTTATCCACCATAATGACCGGGGTAAAACTAATTAAGTATGCTTTAGGCTAAAAATCTCTTTTAATTTATTATACTTGTTTTTTTGCTCCAAAACAACGCCCTGGTTGAGGGCCGGCAAAAAACAATCAAGGATCAGTTTTTTGGCAAATGTCTATAGCTCTCCAGATGTTCGCGTATTTGTGTAAACCTGCCGCATTGCTCTTTAAGCTAAATAGCAGTTTATCCGGTTTACCCAAAAACGAAAAGGGTATTTTAATCACCAGAGATTTTTTGCTGTCAAAAACCAACTGGCACTGCCGGCGATCAAGGCGCCTGCCTCCTTCGGCAATACGCAATTTGCTTTTAACAACGCTCAGGGAGATTTTCGGCATTTGAGAAAAATCTTTTTTCTTACTATACCCCAAAAGCAAAAATGTGATTTTAAAATCCTTCTTCATCTTACGGTTTAGCACAACTTTGACAAACAGCCCGCTCTTGCTGGCTCTAAAAAATATATCCGGTTTATCCTTATCTTCAGCGTTAGAATTCAGTGCGGTATCTTTTGGCTGGCTTATGCCTGAACCATTAAGGCCGTTCCAATGAGATTCTTTTAACACAATATCCGGATAATCTCCAAACAGCTCATTGCTCCTTACAAAACTGAGCATAAATTTCCAAAGGTAAGCCCTTTGGCTGGTATAAAATGAAAGAGCATTTAGCTTTTTATCTATTTCTTGCTGATTAAGCAGCATTTCTTTCCAGGCGATCGTGCTTTCAGATAAACACGCCGGCGGCATAAGTTTGGCTTTGGGATAATACCCCCTGGGCCTGGGATAAGCTTTTGAATGGACAAGGCAAGGGCATACAGCGGGAGCAGAAATATCCTCCTCAAGGTTCCAAAGAGCCAGACGCATAAAGGCATAAAGGCAACGGTGGTCAGGATTCATATCTGCAGGATGCGAAACCAATATCTTCGTGGGTTTAAAATCGAGTATAGTCTTTTCTATATCTTTTAAGATACTACCGCCTGTGTATTCAGCGCCAGGAGACAAACAATGCTCATATGGGACCCGGGATATACCGGTAAAAAAATCCGAATAAGGACAGCCGTTCTGCCAATGACTAATTAGAATATTGAAACTGCCTAAATCCGGATA
>JBAYNQ010000056.1:0-7536 GCA_041678705.1 Candidatus Omnitrophota bacterium | reverse complement strand
GCTCAGCCTCTAGCCTCTGGTATTTTTCTTCATCTTCAAGATAAAAGAGTGCTGCTTTAGCTATATTTTCCGGTGTAGCTTCATTTTGAAGCAGTTCTTTAACTATTGGCCTGCCGGCCAGAATATTTACCATACCGACAAACTTTGTTTTTACCGCGTGTTTTAATATATACCAACTTAAAGGGTTGACTTTATAGATTATGATATAGGGTACTTCTAAAATTGCAATTTCAACAGTTGCTGTTCCCGAAGAGGCCACTACGAATTTTGACTTTTCAACTGCTTTGTAAGAATGCTCCGATAGAGTTATTCCGCAATTAAACTGTTTATAGAAAGTTTCCGGAAGGCTTTTGGGCCTTAATATTTGAAAGCGGTAACCCGGTAGTTTTCTTTCAAGGATCCGTTTTGATTCTAACATCAAAGGGAGATGCTTTCTTATTTCGTTTTTTCTTGAACCGGGCAGAAAGGAGATTAGATTTTGAGTTTCATGGCCTTTCTTTTCTACCAACTCAAGCAGCGGATGCCCGAAATAAAGAGCATTAATATTTTCTTTTTCGTAGAACTCTTTCTCAAATTTAAAAATAACTATCATTTTGCTGACGTATTTTCTGATTAAGTTTACTCTGCCTTTTCTCCAGGCCCACACTTGAGGGCTTACGTAATAGAAAACAGGGTATCGCCTGTTTAATTTCTTGGCCAAACGAAGGTTGAAATCGGGGAAATCGATCAATATTACTAGGTCAGGCTTATTCTTTTCTATATAGGAAAGAGTACTATTGAAGATTCTAACCAGTGCTTTTATGGACGAGATTACCTCAAGTAAACCACAAACTGAGTGAGAGAGTAAGTTTATTACTTGTTTGGAATTTTTTGCTAGATTTTGCCCCCCAAATGAAAAGATTTCTAACGAGGGATATTTTTTCTTTAGGTGCTCACAAAGCAACCCTCCGTACAAGTCGCCGGAAGTATCGCCGGCCACTATAACGACTTTTTTTATTTTATCTACAGTCATTTTATTAAAAAGGTAGTTGTTAGCGATTTGTCTGCTTGTTTATGCGAGAATCTATTTTGCAAGCAAGGATCAGGGCGTTTTTTGCTCTTTTCGCGTAGTCTAAACTGAATTTTTTTGTTTTGACTAGGCGCACGAAGTCAACGATTTCTCTTTTTAAAGGTTCCTCTTTATTGATCGGCAGGCATCTTTTCACTATCTCGTTTTTATTTTTCCTGTATATCTCTACGGTTTGTTGAGCGTAATCCAGAGAAATATAACAGTTTGACATGAAAATTCTTATTTTTCTCTCTTTTTTTTCTGATATCCGGGAAGATGTAATGTTAGCAACGCACCCTTTTTTAAAAGTCAGCCGGGCGTTGGCTATATCCGCGGTCGGTGAGATTACGTTTACTCCCTTAGCTTCTACTTTTTTAACCTTATCTTTCATGAGTCCCAGTATTATGTCTAAATCATGTATCATTAAATCAAGCACTACGCTGATATCTATTGAGCGTCCCGGGTAAGGGTTCAGGCGGTGGCACTCTATAAACAAGGGATCCTTGATGGTCTTTTTTATTGCCAGATAAGCACTGTTATAGCGCTCTACGTGTCCGACGAATAAAAGGGTTTTGTTCTTTTTAGACAAAGCGACTATTTTTTTTGCTTCATTTTCGTTTTGAGTCAAGGGCTTCTCAACCAATACTGGAATTTTATGATTAAGGAAAAAAGAAGCTATTTCATAATGGTTTGAGGTGGGTGCGGCTATGCTTACTAAATCAACTTTGTCTTTTAGCTGCCTATAATCCGCGAAATACTTGTAATCGGGGTATTCGGCAACAGCCTCTGGATTGCTGTCGGCTAAGTATATTGTTTCGATAATCTCGATTTCGCTATAAATACGCAGGTGTATTTTACCTAACTTTCCTACTCCGACTATTCCTACTTTTAACATAACTACTATAGTATCAAATCTCTTGTGGAAAGTCAATTCGTGTGGTAGAATCCCTAAAACTTAGCCATGAAAACATATCTAAAAGAATACCGGAAATTACTCAAATTTACTAAGTCATATCGGGCTACGCTTGTTTTGGCCGGCTTGTGTATGGGTGCTTCGACTATCTTTGAAGGGGTAAGTTTGGGCATGATTGCACCTCTTTCGGACAGGGTGCTGTCCAATAAGATGATAGCTATTCCCGGCCACTTGCCTGATTTTGTTTCAAAAATAATCAACAAACTTAACTCAGTTGAACCTTTGGTTTTTCTTCGGGTTATGATAATTTTCATACCCGTGCTTTTTTTAACCAAAGGGATATTCGTTTTTTTGCAAGATTACCTTATGAATATAGTCGGCCAGGGCGTTGTGCGCCAGGTGCGTAATGACCTTTATGCTAAATTTCAGGCTCTTTCTATGGATTTTTACGGCAAAAAGAGGACAGGAGAGCTTATGTCGCGCATTACTAATGACGTCGCGGCCATAACCAACGCGATTTCTTATGCTCTAAAAGATTTTATATTCGAATCTATGAAGCTTATATTTTTTGCTTTTTTGTCTTTTTATATTGGTTTTAAAATTTCTTGGAAACTTCCTTTAATCGCTTTTGTTATTTTTCCCTTAGTGATGGTTCCGGTTACCAGAATAGGCAAAAAAATTAAAAAGTTTTCCGTGGAAATACAAAAGAAGATGGCGGATTTAAATTCCTTGATGGCAGAAACGATTCAAGGTGCTTATATTGTGAAAGCTTTCTCTAGAGAAGACTACGAATTAGAACGTTTTAAGAAAATAAACCAGAATTATTATAAATTTACCTTAAAGAGTATAAAAAGAACCCTTTTTTTGTCTCCTTTAACCGAATTTGTCGGAGTCCTGGGTGCGGTTATAATTCTTTGGCTTGTGGGCACCGAAGTTATTTCCGGAAGGCTTTCTTTTGGAGTTTTCGGTGTCTTTTTAGCTTTTTTACTTTCTATGCTCAGGCCCCTAAAAAAGTTATCCAATATTCATGCTATTAACCAACAGGCTTTGGCCGCTTCTGCCAGGATTTATGATATTTTAGAAGAGGATGTAAAAGTAAAAGAGATAAAATCTCCTAAAAGCTTAACTAATTTTAATAATAATATTGTTTTTAAGGGTGTATATTTTAAATATGGGCAAAAAGAAGAAACAGTATTAAAGAATATAAGTCTCGATGTTAAAAAAGGCGAGATGATCGCTTTAGTGGGGCATTCCGGTGCTGGCAAGTCTACCTTGGTTAGTTTATTGCCTCGTATGTACGATCCCTGTGAAGGAAAGATATCTATTGACGGTGTCGACATCAAAGATTTAAAAATAAAGGATTTGCGGTCTCTCGTTGCTATAGTTTCTCAGGAAATGGTGCTTTTTAATACTACCATACGGGAGAATATCGCTTATGGAAATTTTGGGGCAACAAACCAGGAAATAATCGAGGCAGCAAAGAAAGCACATGCTTTTGAGTTTATTGAAAATTTTCCGGAGGCTTTTTCTACAGTGATTGGAGATAGGGGCCTGCGTCTTTCCGGAGGCGAAAAGCAAAGAATCTCAATAGCCAGAGCCATACTTAAAGACGCCCCAATACTTGTCCTGGATGAAGCAACTAGCCATCTCGATTCAGCTTCTGAACAATTAATAAAAGATGCTCTTGAAACTCTGATGATGGGCAGGACGTCCTTTGTCATTGCTCACCGCCTTTCTACTGTTCAAAAAGCAGATAGAATCGTGGTTTTAGACAAAGGCAATGTCGTAGAAGTTGGAGATCATGCTACGCTTCTGAATTCAGATACCCTCTATAAAAAGCTGTATAATCTGCAATTTAGCGCTTAAAATAGTCCAAATCTATTCCAAAAAGGCGGTTATAAGCCAGCCAAGAGATTTCTGGATTTTTTTATAAATCTACGTATAATATAATGTTGAAAATATTAATAAATATGATATACTTTGAATTTGCGAATCGCCTAGAATTTTACCTAAAATATATAACGAATTAACTAAATTTGTAATTAAAAGGAGGAAAGACAGGTATGGTTTTGCCCGAGGTTATTAAGGATCTATTAGAAAGTGGTGCGCATTTTGGCCACTTGAGTAAGCATTGGAATCCGAAGATGAAACGTTTTATCTTCGGCAAAAAGAAAAAAGTCTATATTATTGATTTGGAGAAAACCGCCCAAAAACTGCAGGAAGCCAAAGACTTTATAAAGGAGAAGGCTCAATCGGGCGAAAAGATTCTTTTCGTGGCCACTAAGAAGCAGCTAAGAGGAGTTATAAGAGAGTTAGCTTCCTCTTGCGGTATGCCTTATGTGGTGGAGCGCTGGGTTGGCGGCCTGCTGACCAATTTCTCTACGGTAAGAAATAGAGTCAATAAATACATTGAATTATTGGATAAACGCCAGAAGGGCGATTTTAATACAATGATGAAGAAGGAAGTCGTAAAGCTAAATAGAGAAATCGAAAGGATGGAGAAAAGTTATAGCGGGGTTACTTCTTTAGACGGCCTTCCCGGATGCGTCTTTGTCGTTGATCCTAAAAAAGAGGTTGCCTGTGTAAAAGAAGTGCGTAAGCTGTCCATACCTATAGTTGCTTTGATAGATACGGATGCCAACCCTGATGTGATTGATTATCCTATCCCCGGCAATGATGATTCGATAAAGTCTGTGAAGTATATAACTTCTTGCATTGCGGAAGCGGTCAATGAAGGCGTAGATAAAGCTGCTGAAATAGCCACAAAAGCCAAGAGTGATATTTCCCAAACAGAAAAAGCTGACCTTTCAGCCAGCGCTGATGAAGAAAAGCCAGCTAAGCCAAGCGAAGAAAAAGAGAAATAGTGAAGATATCTGAGGAAAAGGAGGATGTAATGGGTTTGTCTGATATAAAGAAGCTGAGGGAGATGACTTCTCTGGGTATCAATGAGTGCAAAAAAGCTCTTGCCCAGGCCAAGGGAGATTTTGATAAAGCATTAGGTATTCTAAAAAACAGAGGCGTGCAGATGCTTGAGAAAAAAGGTTCTCGCACCGCATCGCAGGGAATTATAGACGCTTATGTTCATTTTGGCGGCAATCTCGCAGCTTTAGTAGAAGTTAATTGCGAAACGGATTTTGTCGCCCGTACCGAAGTTTTTAAGAAGTTTGTCAAAGACGTGGCAATGCAGGTAGCGGCTGTTTGCCCCGAATATATAGGAAAAGCTGAGGTGCCGGCCGAGGTGCTTAAGGAACAGGAAAATTCCGAAGAGTACTTAAAGCAAGCTTGTTTGCTTGAGCAGCCGTTTATAAAAGATAATAAGCTTACGGTTGGCCAATACCTTCGGGATGTCGTTTCTCAAACCGGAGAGAATGTGGTTATTAAAAGATTCGTGCGTTTTTCTCTAGGGGATTAACCTATTAAATCTTAAGAGGTAAAAGATGAAGTCAGAATACAAGAAAATCCTTCTTAAACTTAGCGGAGAAGCCTTTTTGGGTGAATTGTCGCATGGCATAGATACTTCTGTATGTGCCCACCTTGCGCGTCAAATCAAAGAAGTTGTTAATTTGGGTGTCCAAACTTCCCTGGTGGTGGGGGGAGGTAATATATTTCGCGGGCTTTCCCGTTCACGGGAATTTCAAATGCAGAGGTCCGTTGCTGACTATATGGGTATGTTGGCTACCGTCTTAAACGGCCTTGCCTTGCAAAGTGCCTTGGAGAACGAAGGTGTTCCTACCAGGGTTATGACAGCTATAGATATGGAACGCATAGCTGAGCCTTATATCCGGCGCCGGGCTATGCGGCATTTAGAAAAGAGCAGAGTAGTCATTTTTGTTGCCGGCACAGGCAACCCTTACTTTACAACCGATACGGCTGCCGCTTTGCGCAGCGTGGAAATTGGAGTCGATGTTTTATTAAAAGGGACAAAGGTTAATGGGGTGTACTCATCGGATCCGATGAAAGATAAAGATGCTAAAATGTTCAAGGAAATGACTTATATGGAAGTTATTAACAAGGAATTGAAAATAATGGATACCACCGCTATCACTTTATGCATGGAGAATAAACTCCCCATAAAGGTTTTTAATTTTATGGAACAAGGGAATCTAAAGAAAATAGTTAGCGGCCAAAATATCGGCACAGTTATTAAATAAGGAAGGTGCTATTGTGGATAGGACAGTACTAAAAGAGATAGAAGATAGTATGCGAAAGGCTATAGAAGCTACCAAGAGAGAATTGGCAGAGCTTCGTTCAGGCCGGGCAAACCCAAAAATGGTTGAAGGCATAAGGGTCAACTATTACGGCACTCCAACCCTGTTGAAAGAAATAGCTACGATAGGGGTTCCTGAAGCCAGAATGGTTGTTATTAGCCCGTATGATCCGTCAGCTGTAAAGGAAATAGAAAAGTCCATACTACAATCAGAATTGGGCATAACTCCCATGACTGATGGAAAGATTATACGTTTGATAGTTCCTCCTTTGTCAGAAGAGAGGCGGGAGGAATTGGTAAAGATAGTCAAAAAAGTTGTAGAAGAAGGAAAAGTTTCAGTACGGACCGTAAGAAGGGACGGTAAAGAGAAGATAAAACTTCTTGAGAAGAACAAAAAGGTTTCCGAAGATGATCGTTTTAAATTAGAAGAGGAGTTGCAAAAAATAACCGACAACTACATCAAAGATATAGATAAAATTTACGAAGAAAAAGAAAAGGAATTAAAGGAATTCTGAGCGGGGATACAGAGAGTTCTTTTATTTAAAATAGTTCATACTTAGTGGGCCGCTAGCTCAGTTGGTAGAGCACCGCCCTTTTAAGGCGGCTGTCCCCAGTTCGACCCTGGGGCGGCTCATTTTTATGATAGATGCAAAATCAAAACAACATCTGTCTTTGACAAAATAAAACAAGGGCGAACTCACTTACACGTAAATCGATGCAGATAGCAGAGGGCATTTGCGTTTACGCGGACGTGGCGGAACTGGCAGACGCGCATGGCTTAGAACCATGTCTCGTAAGAGGTGGGAGTTCGACTCTCCCCGTCCGCATTGATAGTCGACAGCTAATAGGACATGGCGAGGTTATTTATCGAAAGTTCGGACAATTTCACCGCTTGATTACAATAAGCGCTCTTTTAAATCTTAAAGTTGTTATAAAAATAATTTTGGAATTTGGTTTGCGGGGGTAGCTCAATTGGCTAGAGCGTCACGTTGCCAACGTGAAGGTTGAGGGTTCAATTCCCTTCCTCCGCTCCAGACGTCTTACTTAGAAAAGAGGCGCGATTGCCAAATAGATTGGAAGCCTGGTGGCAGCAAAAAAATTAGCTTAGAGATTGTAGACAAAAATCAGAATGAATGTTCTTAATTATCTAGACACAGATGGAATTCTTTTAGGGGTGAGGCAAAAGAATGAAAAAAGCATTATCTCTTCGATGCTTGACCATCTTATCCAAAAAAATAAGATATCCAAGGATAGCAAGAAGGAAATTCTTAAGGCTATCATACAACGCGAAGAAGCCGGCTCTACCGCTATTGGCAATCACATAGCTTTTCCTCATGCCCGCCTCAACTCAGTTAAAGATGCTATTGT
>JBAYNQ010000055.1:0-7574 GCA_041678705.1 Candidatus Omnitrophota bacterium | reverse complement strand
AGCGGAACCACCTTAACGTAATTATTTTTAGCACGTTGCAAATAATACTTACCGTTGACAGCCTGATAATAAAACAATACCACTACAAGAAAGGTAAATCCCACCAAATACAAAACCATAAGCCCGGACGATGGAAAAGTCCTCCGGCTATCTTGTTTTTCTGTCCAGTATTTTTTCATTATTCCTTAAGCCTGAGAAATCAGGCATATCCGGAAGACTTCATAAAACTAGGCTTCTCCAGCAACGCTTCCATCAGAAAGTAGCAAAAAAAAGATTGAATGAAAAATAAAAAGCATAAAGAAAAACCTGCAAAGCTAACTAATAAAGAATTATAAATAATATGGGCTATAAGAAAGAATGTCACAACAATACTTTTAGCAAAAAATAAGTAAGCTTTTTTTCCTGCGAGAAAAAGATACGAACGCAATCCATAAGAGATAACAACCAAAATCGGAAATTCCAAACAATAGAAATGGCTACTACCGGGAGAAAAACCATCTTCAAGGCATCCTAAAATAAAGCTAGCCGCAAGAGAAAACCATAGTTTCTCATTCAAAACCATAAATATCAAACCCAAACAAGCAAATTCTACATGCAAGGAATAACCTAGCGGCCGTATAATATCCAAAAAAAGCAACAGCGGAAGCAAGATTGACAGCTTGATAGATTTTCTTTTCATTTTACTATAAAAATACGTTTGAAATATACGGTTCTCATAAAAAGGCCAACATCAACTTCCCAAAAAAGGTCATTGTTGTTTTTCTGGATTTTTTTTACACTACCTATTTTTAGAGTTGTACCATGGCTAGGCATGTTCACTAAAACATGGTCGCCTACATTTATTTCATCATCATTGTCTATATAAAGTATTTTGGCACCGGAGAAATCCCCTTTAAGCATTCCAACACCTTTAGCTCCAATAATAACCGGCAAATTAAAATCCGGGTCGTTCACTAACAAGAGTTCAGAAAAGTTTTCTTTCACTCCAATTATTTTACCGACGAAATTGCCTTCCTGGTCAAGCACAAAAGCCCCCTCGTTTACTCCCTTGGCACTACCGGCGTTTAACAGGGCTTGCCTATGCCAGTCAGAAGGAGAAAAAGCTATTATCTCACTGCCGATAAGCTCTATTCCTTTATCTTTCTCTAAATCGAGAGCTTCCTGGAGCCTTTTATTGTCTTGTTCAAGGTGCGTGCACTTAGCAATTTGTAATTTAAGTGCTAGATTTTCTTCCTGAAGTTTGCGTATTTGCGAGGATTTTGCCTGAGGACTAATTGTCAACTGGCGGGAGAACATAACGATAACAGCTTCAAGCGGCCCACGAAAAGAAAACAAACATGCGCCTACAATTAAAGCGGCAACAATTACATACTTGGATTTGATTCTATAAGGAAGATACAAGGGAAAGTTTCTTTAAGAATTTCGGCTCTTCTAAAATTTTTCCTGTGCCTAAGGCTACTGCCGTAAGAGGGTCTTCTGCCACAAAGCACGCCAATCCAGTCTCTTCTGAAATCAGCTTATCCAGGCCCCTCAATAAGGCTCCTCCGCCACACAACACTATGCCCCTTTCTATAAGGTCAGCAGCGAGTTCCGGAGGCGTCCGCTCCAAAGTCACTTTAGTAGCTTCAACGATTTCCCGCAAAGGAAGTTCAAGCGCGCTTCGGACCTCTTCTGAATTTGCTTTTATGAATTTTGGAAGGCCTGTAATCAAGTCTCTTCCTCTTACTTCTATCGTTAACTCTTCATCCATGGGCCAAGCCGAGCCAATTTTAATTTTTATTTCTTCGGCTGTGCGTTCCCCAATCATAAGATTGTAACTTTTTTTCATATGCTCAATGATGGCTGAATCCATTTCGTCTCCACCGATGCGTATCGAACGAGCAAAAACTATGCCCCCCAAAGATATCACGGCTATTTCAGTAGTGCCCCCGCCGATATCTATAATCATACTCCCTTGAGGCTCGGCAATCGGTAAGCCTACACCAATAGCAGCAGCAATGGGTTCTTCTACAGGAATAACTTCACGCGCGCCCGCTCGGTGAGCCGAATCTTTTACTGCCCGGCGTTCAACTTCGGTAATGCCTGAGGGAACAGCTATGACTATTCTGGGACCAATCGCTATTCTTCTAGGGTAAGCTTTTTTAATAAAATAACGAAGCATCTCTTCAGTAACACCGAAATCGGCAATAACACCATCTTTCATGGGTCTTATAGCAACAATACTGCCGGGAGTTTTGCCAAGCATGCGTTTAGCTTCTTCACCTACCGCTAAAGGTGTACCGGTATCTTTATAAATGGCGACCACCGAAGGTTCACAGAGGACAATACCTTCTCCCCGAAGATAGACAAGCGTTGTGGCTGTACCTAAATCAATTCCAATATCACTAGAAAATGTGCCTAGCAAATCACCTAAACGCTTCAAAATTAAATCGAAAATTTTCATTGCCATCGTAAATTTAATGATAACAAAGGCATAGGTAAATGTCAACAACAACTTTTTCCTGGAACCTGAAGCTTCCGCGGCCTAAGGGCCAAGGCTCGCTCCCAAGCAGAAGTTTAGAATTATCTTCATCCTGCGGACCCTTCCAGAAAGATGGCCTTGTTGCTGGTTCCTTCCTTCTTCAAAGCAGCTATTCTTGCTTAAAAACCGCCCCCGTAGAAGCTGAAGTAACCATTTTAGAATAACGGCTAAGATAACCGGTTTTGACTTTGGGTGCCAATATCTTTTGCTCTTTTTCTCGTCTTTTTATCTCTGAGGGAGCTATATCAACGTTTATCTTGCGTTTAGGTATATCAATATCAATAATATCCCCGTCTTTAATATATGCTAACAAACCCCCAGCCGCCGCCTCAGGAGAAATGTGGCCGATGCAAGGCCCTCGGGTCCCACCTGAAAAGCGACCATCAGTTATTAAAGCCACATGCTTATGGAGCCCCATACCCACTATTGCTGAGGTGGGCGATAACATTTCTCTCATGCCGGGCCCGCCCCCAGGGCCTTCGTAACGTATGACTATCACTTGACCTTTTTTTATTTTTTTTGCCAGTATTGCCGTCATAGCATCTTCTTCAGCGTTAAAAACTCGCGCGGGGCCGGAGAACTTCAGCATATCATCATCTACCGCGGACTGCTTAACAACGCAACCCTCAGCAGACAGATTACCAAACAGAACAGCTATGCCTCCCTCTTTATGATAAGGCCTGGACAGCGGCCTTATTACGTCCTCATCGTAAACTTCTGCCTCACGAGCTATTTTCTTAAGGTTTTTTCCGGAAACGGTAGGAGTATCATTTATTTTGCTAATCAGTCTTTTTAATACTGCCGGAATTCCGCCGGCAATATCCAAATCTTCCATAAAGTATTCTCCACCGGGACGTAAATTAGAGATGTGAGGCGTATTTTTACTGATGCGGTCAAAATCCTTTAGATTCAAATCTACGCCTGCCTGATGCGCTATAGCCATAAGGTGCAATACGGTGTTAGTGGAACCTCCCAAAGCCATATCCACTCTGATGGCGTTTTCCAAAGATTTTCGGGTAATAAAACTCCTAGGTTTTAAACCTTTTTCCGAAAGCTCTACTATGCGCTGGCCACTCTCGTAAGCAATCCTGGTTTTTTTACTCATAACCGCAGGTGTCGCGGCGCAATAAGGTAAAGACAACCCCATAGCTTCAGCTATGCAAGCCATAGTATTGGCGGTATAGAGACCTTGACAGGACCCGCAAGAAGGACAAGCCTCAATTTCAAACTTTTCTCGTTGACTTTCACTGAGTTTACCCGCTCTAAACCGGCCCACTGCCTCAAAGGTATCTCTAACTAATGAGAGTCTCCTTTGACCTAAATGGCCGGCAAGCATAGGCCCAGCGGTCACAACAATGGTAGGAATATTTACCCTCAAGGCGCCCATAATCATTCCAGGAGTTATCTTATCGCAATTAGTCAGCAAAATAAGCCCATCTAAAGCATGAGCGGAAACGACGCTCTCTATGATATCGGCAATGAGCTCCCGGGAAGGAAGGGAATGTTTCATTCCCTCATGCCCCATAGCTATGCCATCGCATATTCCGGGAACACCAAAGATAAAGGGAGTCCCTCCTTTATTTTCAATACCTCTCTCTATGTATCGTTCTAGAATCCGCATATTGGTATGGCCGGGAATAAGATCGCTAAAACCACTGGCAATACCAATGAAATTTCGCTTCAAATGTGAAGGGTGTAAGCCTGTGCCATATAATAATGCCCTGTTGGGCATTCTTTCCAGGCCTTTTTTAATCCTGTCTGAATGCATACTACCTCCGTTTTAATCAGCTCCTTCAAGATGGCCTAAATCCTGTTCTTCTGTAAAAAAATCTTGCCGGGATTTTTTGACCGGAAAAACCTTCACGCATTCCTGCACCTTAGCGCAGGTGTCTTTAATATTCAATTGATCAAAAAGGAACGAAAATTCCTCTTCCAAAACAGAAGATATCTTAGACTTAACATCGCCCGGCAAAGAATATATATCCTTTTTAAAAGGGCCAAAAGCTTTTTTACGGGTTTTGTAAATAAACTGGTCATCTGTCCAGTCAGACTTTTTTTCATCTGCACATTCTGTATGCAACCAGCTATAAATTTTTTCTTTAATCGGTAAAGGCAAATAATCGTAGACAATGTTCTGGAATTGAGTCGCAAGATGTATCTCGGCGCACCCTATACTGGGAAATCGGTGGAAAGCCTCATTGGGCAGAGTCGAGGCTCCATGCTGGACAGCTCCGGCCATCTGGTACCTTTCTCGGGCTATGCCTGAAAGGTTTCCAAGAGTATCAAAATCAATGTTCACCTTAGCTATTGAACCATCCGGAAGCACCACTCCCCCATGGCTTGTGCCCGTCTGTATACTGATTTTTGAAATACCTTTTGTGCCTTTGATTTCTTTCAGGTATCCTTCCATAAAAGCTGTTAGCTCTTCCGGAGTTGAATTTTTGCCCCCAACCTCTCCTATTTCCCCTCCTACTGACACATTAATCCCTTCCGGTTGAAGCTGGCGTATAAACCTGGTAAGAAGAGCGCATACTTGATAATTCAGTTCCTGCTGCTGCTGGAGTTTAGACTTGGATAAATCAACAAGAGTTGATGAATCAATATCTACATTATAAAAACCTGCCGCAACCGCCTCTTTTATTAAAACTTTTAATTGTTTCAGTTCTTCCTCAGGATCAGATGAAAAGTTCTTAGCCTTAACCTGAAAATGGTCTCCCTGAATAAAGATGGGCCCTTTGTAGCCTTCTTTTAAAGCTGCCAAGGCAATAACCGTGCTATACTCAATAGGTCTTTGGCCGGTATAACCTATTTCGCTCTTGGCTATTTCAAAAATAAAAGCATTAGCATTTATTTTGGCGGCGGCTCTGAATACGGCCCGGCAGAGATCAAAAGTCAAAGTCCTTATATTCATAGCTGGAACAGTGAAGCCATCCACTTTGCCATCACCCATAGCTTCATAAAGTCCCTGGATAGAAGAAGGAACTACTCCTAATTGCAGGCTGCTTTCATAAGCAAGCCAGTAGCAGGCTTGCTTAAGCTTTAGGTTTTCACTTAAAACAATCGTATCGATAAGATTATCGATTATTTTGCTCCGAAACAATTCCGGATCAACAACGGTTATTTTATCCCCTTGAGTTTGAACTGCCTCGTTATTTAAAATCTGCGATTCGTTGTTATAAACCATGCCCCCTCCTTAAAATTAACCGCTTTTAAGTTAAAATTTTAATCAACTTGCAATAACTCTCTACTTCCATATCCTTCACGCGGGTAACAGCGCTTAAAGGTTGAGTTGTCAATTTATCGTTACGTAAAGCCACACAAACCCCTTTTTTACCCTTAGCCAACAACTCCACTGCGTAATTACCGTAGCGAGCGGCCAGAATGCGGTCAAAAGCAGTCGGCCGGCCTCCTCGCTGAATATGGCCCAAAACTACCTCGCGAGTTTCAAGCCCGGTTGTCTTTGTGATTTTTTTTGCCACATCAGCCGCCTTAGCTTTGCCTTCGGCTACAACTATAATCCAGCTTACCTTGCCTCGAATATTGCCATCGATTAAGCTTTTATATATATCTCTAAAATTATAATTCTTCTCCGGCAAAAGAACATCCTCGCAACCTCCAGCCAAAGCCACTCTAAGAGCGAGATAACCGCAGTCTCTTCCCATAACTTCTACAACAAATATCCTTTCCATAGATACCGCCGTATCCCGTATTTTATCTATAGCGTCAAGCGCCACGTTAACCGCAGTATCAGCGCCTATCGACATATTCACACCATTCACATCGTTGTCGATTGTAGCCGGGATGCCTACAACCGGTACTGAATACTTAGAGGATAGTATATTGGCGGCAGTCAAAGAGCCGTTCCCGCCAATAACAACAACAGCGTCAATTTTGTTCTTTTTTATAGTTTCTACGGCTTTTTTCTGTCCTTGAGGCCTTCGAAAACGTTTGCACCGGGCAGTTTTTAATATTGTGCCTCCGAGATTGATAATCCCTGAGACTGAGCGTGAATTTAGAAGTAAGAGGTCACCGTCAATAAGCCCCTCGTATCCTCTAACCACTCCCGCGACTTCGATGTCATAACAAGCTGCGCTCCTTACCACCGCTCTTATGGCAGCATTAACCCCCGCGCAATCTCTGGTTACAATCGCAATTTTTTTCATTAAAAAAATCCTCAGGTCCCTTCTTGCCAAGCGCTTAAGTAGGCTTTTTGTTCTGGAGTCAAAGCATCTATCTTTATACCCATAGATTTTAACTTAAGGCGCGCGACTTTAAAGTCTATATTGTCAGGAACTTTGTAGACTTTATTTTGGAGCCGGCCTTTTGATCTAGCTATATATTCACAACTCAAGGCTTGATTAGCAAAGCTTAAGTCCATTACTTCTGCCGGATGACCTTCTGCGCAAGCCAGATTAACTAAGCGCCCCTCACCCAACACATAGATTATTTTGTTATTCTTTAAAGTATACTCTTTCACTAAAGGCTTTACTTCGCGTATTTTTATCGCTGTTTTCTTTAGGTTTTTTATATCAATTTCTACATCAAAATGCCCAGAATTAGCGATTAAAGCTTTGCTCTTCATAAAAGGAAAATGCGGCTTCGAAATAACGTTTATATCTCCGGTAACGGTTATAAAGATATCTCCTATCCTAGCAGCTTCTTTCATGGGCATAACACGGAAACCATCCATTACCGCTTCTAAAGCTTTAAGCGCGTCAACCTCACAGACTATAACATTTGCTCCCAGCCCTTGAGCTCGTCGGGCCACTCCTTTACCGCACCAACCATAACCACAAACAACAAAATTGCTACCGGAAATCAAACGATTGGTCGCCCGGATTATCCCGTCAAGTGTTGACTGCCCGGTACCATAGCGATTATCAAAAAGATGCTTGGTGTAAGCGTCGTTAACCGCTATTACCGGATAAAGAAGCTTACCTTCTTTTTGCAGGGATTTTAAGCGTATCACTCCGGTAGTTGTTTCTTCTGTGCTGGCCCAAGGCAAATCCGGCTTATGAGCGGAATTAGCTTCAAAAAATCTCTTATGTATAGT
>JBAYNQ010000054.1:0-7640 GCA_041678705.1 Candidatus Omnitrophota bacterium | reverse complement strand
TAAAACGATCTTGGCTTTGGTCTTTGGGTCCCATTTTCTGTATTTCATCTGCTACCCCCT
Organism: Candidatus Omnitrophota bacterium; assembly: GCA_041678705.1. GTDB lineage: Bacteria > Omnitrophota > Gorgyraeia > Duberdicusellales > 4484-171 > JAQUWY01. The sequence goes on along the minus strand of JBAYNQ010000054.1, from coordinate 7,580 downwards.
TGGTGCTATTATAGGAGATTTTCCTACAAATTGCACCCATTAGCTTAACGGGGAGCAGTATATTTGGTCTTTTGGTTTTTTAGTCTTTTGGTTTTTTGGTCTTTCAGTTTTTCAGTTCTTCAGTCTTTCTGTTTTTAGTTCTTTAGTTTTCTGTTTTTTGGTTTTTTGGTCTTTTGGTCTTTTGGTTTTTTAGTCTTTCGGTTTTTCAGTTCTTTGGTTCTTCGGTTTTCCTCAACCTCAACCTCAACCTTAACCTATATAGCCTATGGTCTATGGACTATCGACCGTGGACTTTTTTTAAGCCTCAACCTGCATATTCTGTGGACTGCTTGCCCTGAGCGTAGTCGAAGGGTGGACTATCGACTGTGGACTTTATTGAGCCTCAACCTCAACCCTAGCTTATTACCCATCAAGAATCCTGTTTTTTACTTTCTATTATTATGTTCACCGGCCCGTCTAAATCAAGATTTATATCCATATACGCTCCAAAAACACCCTCCTGGACATCAAGGCCGTAAGCTTTCAGCCCCGCTATAAACTCATCAAAAAAACTTTCCGCCTCAGAATAAGGCATAGAACCCTCAAAGGATGGCCTACGGCCCTTGTCTATTGAAGCGCAAAGAGTAAAATTCGGAATGCAAAGTATAGATAGTTCTTTATCTTTTACAGAATAAGCCAGTTTACCATCCTGGTCTTCGAACATTCTAAGATTAATAGCTTTCTGTACCATAAGAGCTATATCATCGCGGCTATCGGCGGCTTCAAAGCCCACAAATAGAGCCATGCCTTTACTTATGGCTGAAACTTTTTCCCCGGCGACGTATATAGAACCCTGTTTAATTCTTAGCGCTGCCAGTTTCATATAAACACCCCTGATATGCTTTCCTTTTCTCGAGTTCTGCCCTTATGTTATTTATAACCTCAGATTTTCGATTTATCCAGTCAGGAGCAATTAAATAATCTTTCGAAGCGTCTGAAACAAGCCGAAGGATAACACATTTTTGAGGCAAACGCTCCAGAGAATCAACTACGAGTTTCACATACTCTTCTTTGGTAAACAATTTTACTTTGCCCTGGCGATAAGGCTCTTCCAAACCGGTACCCGACAATACATGCAGGACGTGGAATTTTATGCCCTGGATATCAAGCTCTGCCATTTTTTGTATATCACGAAGCATATCCTGGTGAGTCGCTAAAGGCAAGCCGAATATCAAATGCACTCCCACATTTACATCATATTTTTTTGCCATCTCAACCGCTAATAAAAAATCTTTGTAGCTATGATTACGGTTAATATTCTTTAGAATGCGCTCGTTAGTGGTCTGCAAGCCATACTCCACCCAGACAAGATAATCTTTCGCGTAGCTTGAAAGCAAACGCATTTTGGGCTCATCAACGCAATCCGGACGAGTCGATACGAACAAGCCTACAATCCGGGGAAACTCTCTTATTATATCATATTTTTCTTTTAACTCGTTAAGCCCGGCATAAGTATTGGAGAAAGACTGAAAATAAGCAATAAACTTCTTTACCCCCCGGCTTCTTTCATAAAAATCAATGGACTCTTTAATCTGTTCTTTGAGCGGTTTATTGGAGTGAGCATATCTTCCAAAACCACGGTTATTACAGTATATGCAGCCCTGGGAGCTTAAGCTGCCGTCAATATTCGGGCAGTTAAATCCCGCATCAAGACTAATCCTCTGCACTTTCTCGCCAAATTTATCCTTTAAATACTTACTAAAAGAATAAAATCTTTCTTCCATAAAAATATACTAAAAACTAATTCTCTAAGCCCAAAAATTACGGCTTACGGCTTTTTTAATATATACGCACCCACAATAGTTTTGCCTGTAAAGGCTCATTTCTTTTGCTTTTAAAAGTGTTTTTTTGAAACCCTCTTTCTTTTTGAAATCAATTTCCAAAAAACTTTTCTCTCCCAGACTGCGGCCGATAGAAAATACATCCCGGCTTTTTTTGTGAGGGCTAATAGTCAATGTGGTAGTGAAATAATCACAGTTTCTCTCTTCGCAGACACGTAAAGCTTCCCTCAGGCGGATATAAAAACAAACTTGGCACCGTTTCCCGCCTTCCGGCTCTTTCGCATACTGCCGACACTCATCCATCCACTCCTGCCAAAGGTACCTTCCTTCCACCAACACAACGCCAAGCGCTCCGGTAACCCTGCGACAAGTTTCAAGACGCCTTACGTATTCGGAAAAAGGATGTATGTTGGGGTTGAAGAACAACGCTTCTACTTCAAAACCTTCATCCTTAAGCCTTTTAATCGGAGCTCCGGCACAAACTCCGCAACAAACATGTAATAAAACTTTTTTCATACTGCAGGCAAGGGCCATAGAACAACGTGGGAGAATTACCCTAAAGAATTAACCTCTTAAGAGCCAAAGTATTCTTGTATGGTAATAAATTTTATTCTTTTCTTAAGTTCCGGAACTTTCTCCTTTAAAAACCGCAGAGTACTCTTTTTAGGATGCGCGATAGCGATTATCCTGCTTTTGCGGACCGCGGAATTTATGAGTTTATCGAGGCTCTTTTCCATTTCCGAAGAACTGTCATAAAAGTCCAGGAACCCTTCGTTATAACCGCAAACCAAACCTTCTTCCTGGGCTTGCTGGTAAGCTATAGAATCAGGGGTTGTCCTGCTGTCAATAAATATTAACCCTCTGGATTTAACCATTTTCAGCACTAGCCTCATTAACTCTACATCTTGGGTAGCTGCCGAGCCCATATGATTATTTACTCCTATGGCAATACGTAAAGAATTAAGGTAATGCCGCAACAGCATAGTATTCTCTCCACGGCTCAATTCAGGGCCGATAAACCTATAGGGGGCCCTTTTAGCGCTATCCTTCAAAGGCTGCATGGGCAAATGTATAAAGACAGAAAAACCGCAACGGGAAGCAATGTGAGCTATGTTTTTGGAAAATTTTAGATCCGGGATAACCGAAACCGTAAGAGGTATGTCCAATTCATACAGCTCTTTTAAATCGCTCAAGCTTTCTCCCAAATCGTCAAATATTAAGGCTATTTCCGGCAAATTCTCTTGGTTTTGGCCATGCTTAAACGCCCCGTCCAAAAACCCGGTTTGAGATTTTTGATTTATATAGCGATAAAAAAATATCGGGCCTATAATTAAAAAAAGGAAAAGTACAATGCGCAAGTTTTTACCCATTAGCAATCCTCTGAAATTTTTCAAAAGCCAGTCTAGGATTTTTTTCCTTAAAAATTGCACTGCCGACACAAATATAATCAACACCGGAATCTCTGACTTCAATTAGATTGTCAAGCTTGACTCCGCCGTCGATTCCCGTATGGACTTTAGGAAATTTCTTTTTAAAGGCCTTTATTTTTTCGAGAACTCCTGGAATAAATGGTGAACCGTAAAAGCCGGGATTGACAGCCATAAAAAGAACGGTATCCGTACCTTCCAATAAGAATTCAAATTCTGATATTTTAGTGTCAGGATTAACCGCGATCCCTGCGCCTAATCCTGCTCTTTTAATCTCCGATAAAATGTTTTTATGTTCAGCCTGAATCTCAAAATGATAAATTAATTTCTTAATGCCTATTTTCCCTAAAGCCTCGAACCAATCCAGGGGCCGGGACACCATAAGGTGGGCTTCGCACGACAAAGGAAGCTTTAACCCGCCAAGCTCAGGCCTTCCAACACTTAAAGAAGGAACGAATTCTCCGTCCATAATGTCTATTTGAGCATAATCAGTAAAGCCCGCGCAAATGTCTAGCATCTCGATAAGTTTTTCTCTGTTATCAGTAAGTAACGCCGGTACGATCATAATTCTCTCCCGTATTTGTGCTGCCTACAGCCTACAAGGTTAAGCTTCTCCTCTCTAAAGCAAAGACTTATTTTTGCCGGGTAAAATACTTCTTAAGCATTGAAACAACCTTGCGATTAGGGCAATAATTTTTTGTCTTCCAGGAATCAACCAAACCTTTTTTATTCTTTTTCCAGAGACCACTATAGGTTTCCCAACCGTACAGGGGCCCCTGGCGGTTTATGCATTCAGTATTCGGAATATATTGATAAATACCGTCGGGAAAAACATTATTAGCCACAGCTTTATATGTCCAGTAAGTATAACCAAAACCGTATTCTTGGTAAGCCTTGAGGACTGTCTCCAGCCAGTTTAATTCCCCCCAGAAACCTCCCCGCCAGTTTATCCCGAATTCTCCGACAAATATTTTTACTTTATTTTTTTGTGAAAATAAACAGTAGGGCTTAAGGTGCTCTAAAATCCTCTTGTTGCACCATGAAACTTTATCGATTTTACCAGGGAAACTCGAAAACGGCGAAAAATTAAAAGTATAATCCAGAGGTAAATAATTATGTATGCTTACGGTAATATTCTCATCCAGCAAATCCCTAAGAAAATCTATACGCTGAGCCCAGAGGGAACCTTCCAGGAATATGGTATGGCTGTTGTCAATTTTTCTTATCCTCTTTATAAGGCTACCGTATAAAGACTTTAGCACTTCTAAATCCGCGTCCTCCAGAACAGGTTCGTTTAAAAGATCATAGCCAATCAAAGAATCTTTCTGTTTGTACCTCTCGGATATTGCCTCCCATAGAGCTATGGTCCGCCGGAAGTATTCTTTGTTCTTCCACAACAAAGCTTTACCACGGCTATCGGAATGCCAGTCATAATTCTGAGAACCACAGGCAGCATGTAAATCAAGTATCACTCCTAAACCGTAGCGTCCGGCCCAGGAAAAAATTTTATCGAGATAATTAAATCCTTCTTGAGAGTATTTATAAGGTTTGCTTTCTATCAATTTATAGTGGAAAGGCACTCTTATGGCATTGGCGCCCATACGAGAAATATTTTTAAGATCTTCCCGGGTAATAAAACTACCGCGAAAAAGCCGCTCAAAATCTCTTAGCTCTTTTTCTCCAAAAACTTTTTTGAAGTTTTCTTTGAATAAACTTTCGGGAATGTTCCTTCCCCTTAGTATATACCCTTCCATGAGCAGCCAGCCGCCCAAGTTAACGCCTCTTATATTGCCTGAGTCCATAACCATAAAATTACGCCTTCTTAAACATTGGAACTCTGCTCAACCCACCTGCCGGATAGAATTTTTTTGTAAGGGCAAATATGGCCATTTTTCCAATAAGTGCGAATGATTCTTTTTACCGGGACGCACCTGAATTCTTCACCACTTACCGTTTTCCGTAATCCCAGCCGGTCAGGATAAATCTCACAATAATAAGTCTTGTCCCCGTTCTTCTTTAGATGAACACAAGGGTCATCATAAGCGCCGCAACAAGCGCCGCAACGCCGGCATAGGCTTTCCCATTCTTTTTCTTTTTCCTGAAGAAAAGCCTGATAAGATTCTTGTTTTATTTCCTCAGCCATGGTGATGTATTATATCAAATTTCTCTACCCTTTGAAAGTAAGCTCTTCCGGCTTAAATTCGCTTTAAAATAAAGATAAAAGGCCCCATTTTTCAATGGGGCCTTCAACATAAACAGGCTAATTCTCTGATATTATTTAAAGAAACTATACGTAATAATCAATCCGCTAAAAACAATCGACACCATAGACATCAACTTCAATAAGATATTCAAAGAAGGCCCGGCAGTATCTTTAAAAGGATCACCTACCGTATCCCCGGTAACAGCAGCCTTGTGGGCATCAGACCCCTTGCCGCCAAGGTTTCCTTCTTCAATATACTTTTTAGCATTATCCCAGGCTCCCCCGGAGTTAGCCATAAAAACTGCTAAAACAAATCCTGCCGATAAGCTTCCCACAAGCAATCCCACTTCACCCCTGACCCCTAAAAGCAGGCCAGTGACAATAGGCGCTATAATGGCCAAAAGCGAAGGTAGAATCATTTCTCGCTGGGCAGCTTTCGTGGTCAATTCTACGCAAGTTGTATAGTCAGCCTCGGCCTCACCCTTTAAGAGCCCCTTTATCTCTCTAAATTGCCGGCGCACCTCTTCGATTATCGAACCAGCGGCTTTGCCTACAGCCTTAAGAGACAAGGCGCAAAAAACAAACGGCATCATCGCTCCGATAAAAATACCTACCAGAACATTAGGATCAAGCAGGCTTAAATTCATATTTATATTTATTCCTAAACGCACAGCCTCATTGACTACATGCTCTTTGTAAGCAACAATAAGAGCGAGCGCTGTAAGAGCTGCTGAACCGATAGCGAAACCTTTTCCCGTAGCAGCCGTTGTATTTCCTAAAGAATCAAGCTGGTCTGTCCTTTGACGCACAGAAGCGGGCAAGTTAGACATTTCAGCTATTCCGCCAGCATTATCGGCTACAGGGCCATAGGCATCAGTTGCTAGAGTTATGCCTAAAGTCGAAAGCATACCAACGGCAGAAATTCCGACACCGTAAAGACCGGTATCAAAATTAGTAAAACCGCCGTTAACGGCAAAACTTGCCAAAATGGCGGCTCCCACCACCATGACCGCTCCCACTGGTGAAAGCATACCCAAAGCAATACCTTCAATAATTATTGTAGCCGGGCCAGTCTTGGCAGTTTTTGATAAATTACGTGTAGGCTTATAGCCGGCTGAAGTAAAAAATTCTGTAAATTGCCCTATTAATACTCCGGCTAAAAGGCCTATAACCACCGAAACAAAAACCCCCATGTACCCTGTACCTAAAACATATTTAACTATCAAGTAAGAGAAGGCAATAACAAAAGCTGAAGCCGTCCAGACTCCTTTTCTTAAAGCTTTAAGCAAAGTTTTCTGGTTAGCATTTTCTTTTGTCTGGATAAAAAAGTAACCGATCAATGAAGCGACTACACCACAGGCAGCCATAAGAAGCGGAGTAATCACTCCTTTTATTCCCAAACCGGCAGCGGCAGCCAACGCCATTGTAGCCACAATAGAATCAACGTAAGATTCGTAAAGATCCGCCCCCATCCCGGCAACATCTCCCACATTGTCTCCAACTAAATCAGCGATAACCGCCGGATTTCTGGGGTCATCTTCAGGGATTCCCGCCTCTACTTTTCCAACTAAATCAGCCCCTACATCAGCAGCTTTAGTATAAATGCCCCCTCCCAAACGGGCAAACAAAGCATAACTTGAAGCGCCCATGCCAAAGCAAAGCATTGTCGAGGTTATAGCCGTTAATAAATCCGACCCTTGAGGAACGGGATGATGAGCATACCACCACTTTAAAATAACAAACCAAGTGGCCATCTCCAAAAGGCCAAGCCCCACCACAACCAGGCCCATAACGGTCCCGGCACTAATGGCAACTCTCAAGCCTTTATTTAAACTTAAAGACGCCGCATGAGCAGTCCGGGCGTTAGAGTTGGTCGCCACATACATGCCAAGCCAGCCGCAAAATCCGGAAAAGATGCCTCCGGTAACAAAAGCCACCGGGACAAACATCACCAGAAAACCTTTCCAGGCCATCCATGATAAAACACAAAAAACAACTGCAAAGAAAAGCCCCACTATCTTATACTGTTGATTCAAATACCCTTTGGCTCCTTTGAATATATAGCGAGATATCGTCTTCATCTTCTCGCTTCCTTGGGGCTGTTTAAATATCCAGCGAATCAGATAACCG
>JBAYNQ010000053.1:0-7655 GCA_041678705.1 Candidatus Omnitrophota bacterium | reverse complement strand
AGTGTGGGCATAATCGATAAAAATATTACCACAAATCTTCTGAAGCCTGCCATCTACGGGTTTAAAAGAAGCAATAGCAGAGATTATACCGGTCAAAGGAAAACCTAAAGAAGCCAAAGCGGCTACCGCACCAAGAATATTATAAATATTATGTCTGCCGTAGAGATGTGTTGTCATGGGATAAACCTTGCCGGCGGCAACAAGATCAAAATTAGCGCCCCAATATCCTAGCTTTAGATTTCGCGCCTGATATTCAGACTGATGGTTAATTCCATAAGTAATGGCTTCGGGTAACTGACTAATTAACTTTCTGCCGTAATAATCGTCAGCATTAACGATGGCCATTTTATTTTTATGGCCAAAGAAAAGTTTTCTTTTTGCCAGAAAGTATTCTTGCATAGTTTTATGATAGTCAAGATGTTCCCTGCTTAAATTTGTAAATATACACCTTGAAAAATCAATCCCCTCCGCTCTCCTCTGAGAAAGCGCGTGAGAGGAAACTTCCATAACTACAAACTCATCTCCTTCTTTCTGGACCCTTTTGAGCATTTTACGCAAATCTAAAAAACCGGGGGTAGTATTAACTGCTCTCTGCTTCAACGAACCCAGATAATGCTTAACCGTTCCCAAAAGAGAAACCCCTTTACCCATTGATTTCAAGGCTTCATAGATAATAAAAGACACTGTTGTTTTCCCGTTAGTTCCGGTTACGCCTATGAACTCAAAATTATTCCTGCCGTGGCTGTACAGGATATTAGCAACTCTCCTTAATTGGCTCTCGACATCTTTAACGTAAATTACAGGTTTTTTATTTATCCGGCCTCTTAGTTTTTCTTTGGCCTGTCTGGGGGCAACAAAAACAGACACTTTTGATTCCAGGTTATCTAGGCAAGAATATATGTCAAAACTTTTTCGCTCAATAATAAAAAATAAACCCCCTTTTTTTACTCGCCGCGAATCCTGATAAGCATCTCTAACATTAACCCTCTTTAAAGAGCTGCTTAAATTCTGATTGGGAAAAAGATATTCTAAATACATAAGTTTATAGGCCGTCACTCTCAGTATATTTAATTATTTTTTGAGCTATTTCCTTAAAAACCGGAGCAGCAACTACCCCCCCAAAATGTGACTTTCTGGGCTCATCAACTGTAACTCCTATAACTAGGGGCGGATTGCTGTCAGCAACAAACCCTACAAAAGTAGCCCTGTAGCGATTAGGAGAATAGCGTCCGATTTTCGAATCATATTTTTGGGCGGTACCGGTCTTGCCGCCAATAGCCCTGCCGCCGATAGCGGCTCTTAAGCCGGTGCCTTCGGAAACTACCTTAACTAAAATTTCTTTAGCTTGCTGGGCAGATTCACCGGGAACAATCCTCCTGCGGGAACCTTCGATGGTATCACAAAACCCTCGAGAACAGATATCAATAACAAGCTGCGGTTTGACCAAATACCCGCCGTTGACAACAGCCGCAAATACCCTCGCCAGCTGCAAAAGATTGACCCCTACCTCCTGGCCTATAGGGATAATGTATGCTGAAGTCTTTGACCAAGCCCGAAAAGACTTGCAACTCCCTGGAGTTTCTCCCGGAAAATCTACGCCGGTGGTCTCTCCTAATCCCAGGCGCCTGAGGTAGCGATAATAAATCTCCGGGCCTAAAGCTGCCACTATTTTAGCTATGCCTATATTGCTTGACTTCATAAAAACTTCTTCAAAGCTTAAGTTACCATATGACTTCCAATCATGCAGAACCGTGCCCGGTATACGAAATGTACCGTTCTCGCAAAAAAATACATCGTCATTACTAAAAGCTTTTTCGTTAACGGCGGCGATGAGAGTTACTACCTTAAAAACAGAACCCGGTTCAAACATATCGCAAACCGCCCGATTCTTAATGTTATCGAAAGAAACAGCGGATATACTATTAGAATTAAATCCCGGATAATTAGCCATCGCCAGAATTTGGCCATTATCGGCGTTCATAACTATTGCCTGGGCACTCTTGGCGCCGAAATCAAGGCTCACTTTTTTAATGCTTTCTTCAACCCAGTATTGTATTTGGGCATCAATAGATAAAACAATATCTGCTCCGGCGGCAGGAGTAATAACTTGGGAAGAAAGCACTATCTCCCGGGAAGAAGAATCCTGCAGAACCCTGGCCCAACCTTCTTTTCCACTTAAATAGCCATCGTAAAATAGTTCTAAACCCTCCAGGCCCCTTCCGTCTATATCCACCACACCTATGACTGATGCCGCGAGTTCTTCCTGAGGGTAAAACCTTTTTTGCTCTCTCAGGAAGCCAACCCCTTCTATTTTCAGAGCCTCTATTTTATCTTTCTCTGTCAAAGGAATCTTTCTTTTTACCCAGACAAAACGTTTCTGTTTTTCCAGCCTTTTAAAGATAAGCTCTTCAGAAATGTTCAGCTCAGAAGAAAGAATCTGCGCAGTTTTGGCAGGATTCTTGACCAAAGAAGGGTCAGCAAATACAGAATAATAGTGCATATCAGTGGCCAAGACTCTTCCTTTTCTGTCAAGGATATTGCCTCTTTTTCCGGCAAGACGTATAAGCCGATAATGCTGGCCCTGAGCCATCCTTTTTAAAAACTGGCCTCGAAAGATCTGGAGAGATACTATTTTTAAGAAAATTATTATAAAAAGGCAGGCAAAAGCAATATAGACAAGTGCGATTCTACGGTCACGTTTTATCATTCCAAAATCTATTTTTTACTCACCGGCTACCTGGGCGCTACCGGCATTGCCTAGATGCAGTACCGCTGGGCACGACTAACCTAAGCCTTATCAATATAGACGTATAGCTTAGGCTTTACGGGATTAATCTTTATAACTGGTTTTTATCTTGCATTTTCCGCCAAAGCTGACGAAGTGGAAGTTGAGGCTCTTAGGAAGCGGCTAAACAATGAAGCCAACCTTCTCTCTTTTTTGATTCCTTGAGATTTCGGGCCTAAGGCAACTATCCTTTCCTTATCGACCGGGGAAAAATCCTCAAGCTGCGCCCATTGATTAACCTTAGCCAGAGAAACTTCTTTAGAGAAATTATACCGCAAGTAATCTCTCTTATCAACAAGTTCATTATATCTAAAATAATTATGGCTCAAGCGGTAAGCCTCAATATGTATCTGCACCTTCTGATGCAAATATAAAAGGCTCGGTATAAACAAAATAAAAGGAAGGACGAACACCAGTGTTTTTTTCATATTTATTATTTCTTTTCCACAACTCTTAGCTTCGCCGAACGAGACGCATTATTTTCTTGTTTTTCCTCTTCGCTGGGCAATAGAGGCTTCTTAGTAAGAATCCTGACTGCCCCCTTTAGGCTATTTTCCCTAAAGGTGTGCTTAACGATCCTGTCTTCTAAAGAATGGAAAGAGATTACCCCCAGCCTGCCTCCCGGATTAAGAAAATTTATGGCTTTATCCAGGCCATCCTTTAAAGATTCCAACTCCCGGTTAACCGCTATGCGCAAAGACTGAAATATTCTTGTAGCCGGATGAATTCTGGAATAATGGCTCTTGGCCGGAACACTGCCCATGATCACCCTGGCCAATTGAGTTGTTGTAGAAATGGGGGCATTCCTTCTCTCTTCCACTAAAACTCGGGCTATACGCCGGGAATAGCGTTCTTCGCCAAACTTTTTAAAAATATTTACAAGCTCCATTTCGCTTAAGTTATTGACCAAATCATAAGCCGAAAGAAATGAATCTTTATCCATGCGCATATCCAAAGGGCCCTCCTTTAAAAAACTAAATCCTCTTTGAGGGTTATTCAGCTGATAAGTAGAAATTCCTAAGTCGAACAGAAAAGCGTCAGCGCCTTTACAATTAAAACTACTCATTATTTTATCCAAATTAGAAAAATCATCCTGAACCAAAACAAATCTATTTTTGAATTCCGCAAGTTTTCTGGAGGCGATATCCAGCGAACTTTTATCTTTGTCTATTCCGATAAAAAAAGATTCGCTGCCGGCGGCCTCAATCATTTTATATGCCAGAGAACCCATGCCGACTGTGCAATCGACAACCACCTTCTTGCCGGATAACTCCAGAAGGCCTAAAACCTCCCGGTACATCACAGGATAATGATATTCTTGAACCATCTGATTAACTTTGACCTCTGAATCAATCATTCAATTTACTTGGTGTAAAAAACCCCTTATCCGCTTGCATTTATCTAGACGCTCCAAAGAATCCTCTTTGGAATCTTTGCTGCAAATACTAAAACCAGAGAAAGCCAGAAGCGATAAGCTTGCATTGAGGCTGCGTTGCTTTTTTTGTTTTGTGCTTTTGCCGATTTTATTTGTAACTTCCTTCATTTATCACCCCGAGTATATTTGACAACATTTACCACATTCAACAAAAGCACTGCCGGGACTTATCAAGTTTCAAACAGATTCTCCGCCATGCTTTCAAATTTCTTCTTGTTCTCATTATAAAACCTATCCCAACGGATTTTGTCCCATATCTCAATACGGTCGGCTATACCGGCGATTACAATTTCTCGCTTAATCTGTCCAAACTCTTTTAAATATTCCGGAACACTGACGCGGCCCTGTGAATCAACTTTTACTTCGGATGCTCCGCTGAAATAAAGACGATTGAAAGACCTTGATTGCTGCTTGGTGAAAGAGAGATCCTTAAGCTTCTCTTCCAATTTTTGCCAGGCCTCTTGTGCGAAAAGGAATAGACAGCCATCCAAGCCCCGGGTTATAAAAAATTTCTTTGATTTGAATTTCTTGATCTTGTCCCTGAACTTAGCCGGGAGTATGAACCTGTCTTTAGAATCTAATGTATGAGTATATTCTCCGTACCACATTCCACTTCACTCCACTTTATGCCACAATATAAATATAAAACTATTATCTTTTATTGTCAAGGGGTTTTGAGGAATAAATCGTTATGAATCAATAAGTTGTAGATGTCTTAGCGGCGGATACTATATTTTGAGGTTATGAAATGAATATCTTTTGTAATTGCCTTTCGCAATTCGTCAATAGAAGGGAATGTCTTCTCCGAGCGGATTCTTTCTAAGAAAACAACCTCAATGGTTTTACCCATAATGTTTCTATTAAAGCCTATGATATGGGCTTCGACCGTCGGCCAAAGTGATTCCTTAACTGTAGGGCTCCTGCCGATATTGACTGCTGCCAAGTAAGTCTCTGCCCCTAGAACAGCTCTTGCTGCGTAAACGCCTTGAGCCGGAACAACATAGTCAAAAGTCCTGATATTAGCGGTAGGAAAACCCAGTTTGGTTCCGAAGCTTTCGCCTCTCTTGACTCTTCCCTGAAGAGAAAAAGCTCTCCCCAGATTTTTCTCAGCTTCCAAAACACTGCCTCTATTGATAAGCTGCCTTATGCGCGAGCTGCTTATTTTTTGGGCATGAATTTTTTTCTTCTTTAGCACTGAAAGTTTGCAATTGTATTCTTTAGCTAAAGCTTTCAGTTCTTTTATATTTCCTTGTCCGGACTTACCGAAACGGAAGTCTTGCCCTACAAAAAGCATTTCTATGTCAAAAAATTTAAAAATATGCTCCATGAATTTACGGCTGGTCAACTCCAACAGGGGCTCTCCGGTCTTTAATAACCAGAGATAGTCAAGGCCCAGCAGCCTCATGGAAGAAACCTTCTGCTTTAAGCTGGTTATGTATCCAAAAAACTTTTTCCTCGGTTTCCAGGTATTGCGAGCATGATGAAGGGTCAAAAACTGCTGAGGAAGGCAATCAAAAGTTATAGCCAGAGAGGATATTCGCCTTTTTTTTGCTTCGCTTATGACTTTCCCAATGATAAATTTATGCCCCAGATGGATACCATCAAAAACTCCTATAGTCGCTACGCACTTTTTGGGTTTAAGAGGCAACTTTTTGTAGATGACTTTCATTGATCTCCTCGGGAGCCACTGCGTCTTTAACTTTATAGGGCCCTATGCCCAAACGTACAATCTCGACCATATGAGCTCCACATGAAAGCTTCTCTCCGATATCTTCGGCAAGTTTTCGTATGTATGTGCCCTTGGAGCAATGTGTCAGAAAATCAATATATGGAAGATGGACTTTTGCTATTTTTAAAGAGTAGATTTCTATTTTTCTGGGTTTTCTTTCTACTACGATGCCTTTACGGGCTAAATTATACAGCCGCTTTCCTTTAACCCGCAAAGCACTGACCATCGGAGGGACTTGTTCTATCGAGCCTTGGAAAGAAGCAAAAGCTTTTTCTATCTCTTCTTCCGGAATCTGCCGGTAATCTGCCCTGCGGGTTACCTCCCCTTGAGAATCGCCGGTAGCTGTAACTTCACCCAATTTCATGACACCATAATACTCTTTATTGAAACCAGCGAATTTTGAAAATAATTTCGTGCACTTACCCACAAGTATAATTAACAATCCCTCGGCCAAGGGGTCAAGCGTGCCGGCATGGCCGATTCTTTTCATTTCAAGACGGCGGCGTACAATATCAACCACATCGTGCGAAGTGATACCTCTTGGTTTATTAACTAATATTATTCCTTCTTTAGATCGATTATGTATCATACTATCTAAATACAGCGTAAGGATTGGATATTCTATGACTTATATTCGGGGCCTGGTTTTTTGGCTTAAGTTATCGGTATACCGTTTTGTAAAAGAGATAACTTTTCTGGCAGCAATCTCCAGGCTGTCGTTAACAGTAGTACCGCTGGCTCTCTTATGTCCGCCTCCGCCAAAAAATTTAGCAATCCTGTTAACATCAACCCGGGAACAGGAACGGAAATTGACCCTGGTTCTGTTTTTGTCTATTTTTTTGAACAAAATAAAGACCTCGACACCTTTAAGTAACCTCATTATGGAAAATATAACTTCAGTAAGGTCATAATTTTTATCCTTCCATTCATTGATAGCAGCCCCACAAATGCTCTTACGGGAATCAAGCTTCAAAGAAGAAATTATCTTGCCTATAAAACCTAAATCAGAAGGAGCACAAAGGCTATGGATATTGCAATAAATAGCATGCGGATGTAAATTGTATTTCATAAGCTGAGAAGCTATGCGGTGTGTTTCCCAATCAGTGCTGGCGTAAGTGAAATTACCGGTATCAGTAAAAATTCCGGTATAAAGACAAAGCGCTATGTTTTTATCCATAATTTTAAATTTTTCACAAAGTAGATAGATCATCTGTGCGGCTGAACCGGCCCCCGGCTCTACCCAATTAATATCTCCAAAATAAGTATTACTTATGTGGTGGTCAATGTTTACGATAGAGGCCGCTTTTCCTAAATCATCTTTTACTTTACCGGTACGGGAAGAATCAGAACAATCCAGCACCATTGCCGTATCGAACTTTTCCTGCTTTATCTCATTTTTTATGACTTTACTAAAGGGAAGAAAATTGTAAATTGCGGGTGTAGGGTCGTTGTTGTAAATTATCGCTTTCTTCTTAAGCTTCTTAAGCAAAAGATACATGGCCAGTTCCGAGCCCAAAGCATCCCCTTCCAAATTCATGTGGGCGGTAATCAGAAAGCTCTTGCTCTTGTTAATTTTATCAATTATTTTTTTCAGTAGATTTTTTCTCATGATCCTGACAGGTTTCTTTAATCTCATCTATTTTCTTATTAATATCAACACTATATTTTATAGATTCATCAGGAATAAAGGTCAACGCCGGAAGCGT